>JAQBZV010000020.1 GCA_027728145.1 Actinomycetota bacterium
TGCAGGATTAGCCGAGGAAACGAGAACTGACCGAGAGATTTTCAACTCCCGCCTCAGTATTGAGGTCATTGGGTCGTGCCTCCGGGTTATTGAGGAAAATTGATTCGCTTCGGTCGGTATTCAACAATCGGTCGAGTCGAACAAAACTAGACGATCGTTGTAATTTTTAGTTGTAGTTTCGAAAATCAGACCGGCCTGAGCGGTCAGGTCGCTGCGCCAGCTTCGTTGGGCGTCACAGCATTTACTCCCAGCCCTGATGCTCTGATCGTTGATGTTGGTAGACACCACGCGCATCACTCAGTGTTGCACCTAGCTAGAGTGCTACACTCTTTTCATGCCCACTACTCGTCCGCGTCACATGCTCACCGAAACAGAGGAGTTGAGCGCGGCACTCACCGACGCGGCCCTGGTGTGGCCTGAGCTTGCCGGAGACAAAGGCGCGCTGCTGAGAAAACTTATTCAGGCTGGCGCTCAGTCAGTCAAGAGTGGGGGAAGCGTCAAGACACTTATCGACGATGCGGCGGGAGCCGCATCCGGGTGTTACCCTCGCAACGCGAGAGCTGAGCTCTTGTCCGAGTGGCCGGCGTGATCATTCTCGACGCGAACGTTCTCATCGGCTTTTTGGATGAGCAAGATATTCAGCACCAGGCAAGTAAAGATCTTCTGGAGGAGCACTTCCTGGAGGGGTTTGGTGTCTCCGCATTGAGCGTCGCTGAAGCTCTCGTCTATCCGGCGAAATCTGGACGAGAGGACCATGCGTATTCCTCGCTTCGTCGTCTAGGGATCAAGTCCATAGGTGTGGAACCAGAGGATGGAATCGACATCGCACGGCTTCGAAGCCGGCACCGTATTCGCATGCCTGACGCGGTGGTGCTTCACTGCGCGCTCACCACGGGATCGAGGCTAGCTACCTTCGACAAGGCCTTGCGTCTTGCTGCGAGCGAGGCGGGCCTCGATACCGTGCCCATGCCGTCTGCTCCACCCGATCGCGCGGTAAACACTCGGTGAACAAGGCTCGGTGACGAGAGTTTCTCTCCCCACTTCGCGAATAATGAAGACCGGAAAGAGGGTGACATGTCCCTAACTGGTCGTGCCGTAGCTGAGTTCGTCGGCACCGCGCTCCTCGTCGCCATCGTCATTGGTTCGGGAATCATGGCGGAAACACTCACCTCTGATGAGGGGGTCAGCTTGCTGCTCAACCAGCTGGCCACTGTCCTGGGGCTGGGTGTGTTGATTGCCGTGCTGATGCCGATCTCTGGGGCGCATATTAACCCCGCTGTTTCGCTTGCGATTCTGCTGCGTCGAGAAATATCCGGGGGCGAGGCTGCGGTCTATGTCATCGCTCAGCTCCTTGGCGGAATGGGAGGTGTTGCACTGGCCCACGTGATGTTTGGTCGGGCTGTTCTGGAGATCTCCGGCAATGATCGACTCACCACGGGGACTTTTGTGGGCGAGATTATCGCTACCGCCGGCCTCATCGCCATAATTCTGCTTCTCGTGCTGAGAGGGAGCGCGTCTCTCCTTCCTCTCGTTGTCCCCGCCTGGATTGGCGCCGGGTATGTCTTCACGTCCTCCACGTCGTTTGCGAACCCTGCGGTGACTCTGGGACGTATGTTCACCGATTCCTTCGCGGGAATCTCGCCTCTGTCCGGACTGGGATTTATGGCAGCGCAGCTCGTGGGAATAGCCGCAGCCCTTGCTCTTGTTATCCCTGTCATGACCGCATCGAAGGAGAAGTCTGATGACTGAGAAGCCCACCGTGTTGTTTGTGTGTGTCCATAACGCTGGTCGGTCCCAGATGGCTGCGGGATATCTCCAACACCTGGCGGGGGACCGCATTGAGGTGATGAGCTCGGGAAGCGCTCCGAAAGACCAGATCAACCCGGTTGCGGCCGAGGTCATGCTGGAAGAGGGCATCGATATCAGCAGAAACGAGCCGAAAATCCTGACGGATGAGCAAGTCCAAGCCAGCGACGTGGTCATCACCATGGGGTGTGGGGATGCGTGCAAGTTTTATCCAGGTAAGCGCTACGAGGACTGGGAGCTTGCGGACCCCGCGGGCCAAGACGCCGATGCCGTTCGCGTCATTCGCGACGATATTCGCCAGCGGATAGAAAAACTTATTGGCGAGCTCCTCGGCTGACCGAGGAGACTGCTCCCCTGGTCTGGTGGCAAGCCACCTGAGATGGCTATGATGAGCCGAACACTTCATTGCCGACGTGATCGTGGGCGATGCCCTACCTGGAAAGAGTAGAGATGTCTCAGCGCCCTTGGCTTGATAACTATCCCGCAGATGTTGACCCGGTTCTCCAGGAGGTCACACTCCCCCACCTGCCGGCCCTGGCCCGTCACGCAGCCAGCACCTATTCGAACACCATTGCGTACACGCAGGTAATGGCCAACGGTATGAACGGGTCACTGAAGTACCGCGAGGTGGATGTTCACTCGGACAACTTTGCTGCGTACCTGAGGGAGACACTGGGCCTGAAGCCAGGCGATCGAGTAGCACTGCAGATTCCGAACTCTCTCGCGTACCCCATCGTCGCGTTTGGTGTCATGAAAGCCGGTTTGGTGCTGGTGAACACCAACCCCCTTTACACGGCGCCGGAGATGGTTCACCAATTCAAAGATTCAGGGGCAAAAGTTTTGGTCGTGAGTGACATGTTCGCCGACCGTCTCCCCGAGGTCCTTCCTCAGACTGACATCGAAACGGTCGTCACGGTTCGGATCTCAGAGTTCTTCACCCCGGTTGTGGCCGGCGTTATTCGTCTGGTGCAAAAGGTGTGGTCCAGAACTCTTCCCAAGATTACGGTCCCTCACACGTCCTTCCAGGATGCGTTGAAGGCGGGGGAGAAAGTGTGTACCAAAGCCCAAGCGGAGAGTTATCTCGAGGGCGTTGGTCCCGACTCCTTGGCAGCCCTTCAGTACACCGGGGGAACAACCGGTGTGTCCAAGGGTGCGATGCTCTCGCACGGCAACCTGGTGTCCAACACGATGCAAACGCTTCAAATGCTCGGGGGCTACATTGCACCCGGCAAAGAGACCGCCCTTACGCCCCTTCCGCTGTATCACATCTTCGCTTTCACCGTGAATGTGATGTGGTTTCACGTGGGTGCGAGAAACATTTTGATCCCCACTCCTCGGCCGCCCAGCAACCTCAAGCGAGCCTTCGAGAACTACAAAATCACCTGGACTGTTGGCGTTAACACCCTGTTCAATGCGCTACTCAATGAACGCTGGTTTACCGACAGCCCGCCCAAGCATTTGAAGGCGTCCGCTGCGGGAGGAATGTCTCTGCACGATTCGGTCGCCAAGCGCTGGCTCGAGGTGACCGGCACGCCGATCGTGGAGGGATACGGTCTGACCGAATCATCCCCGGTTCTCTCCTTCAACCCTCTGGGTGGGGTTTTCAAGGACAGCAGCATTGGAATTCCCGTTCCCTCCACCGAGATTGCGTGCGTGGATGAGAAAGGTGCACAGGTCCCGGTCGGTGAACCGGGTGAACTGATCGCCAAGGGCCCCCAGATAATGCAGGGTTACTGGCAGAGCGACGCAGAAACCCGCAACGCCCTCCGGGATGGCTGGTTGCACACCGGTGACATCGCGCAGATGGACTCCGATGGTTACTTCACCATCGTGGACCGCAAGAAGGACATGGTTCTGGTCAGTGGATTCAACGTCTACCCCAACGATGTCGAGGAGGCGATCGCCGCTGTTCCCGGTGTCCTCGAGGTGGGAGTGATTGGAGTTCCCGATGAGAAGTCGGGCGAGGCAGTGCGAGCCTATGTCGTGACCTCTGCTCCCGCTCCGAGCGTCGAGACGATTGTGGCCCACTGTCGCGAGAAACTCTCGGCCTACAAGGTTCCCTCCAGCATTGTCTTTGTCGACGAGCTCCCCAAGAGCCCCATCGGCAAGATTCTCCGTCGCGAGCTCCGTAACCTCGCGATGTCCCCCACCACTTCCACGAAGGGCGCCTCGTCATGATTGACACACTGATTTTTCTGGCCGATAACCACGCCGAAGCCACAGTGGTTAACGAGTTTGAAGAGACCCTGCTGCGAATCTTCATCGTGACCATCATGTTTGGTCTGGGTGCTGGCCTGACGCCGAAAGACTTTGGTTTGGCACTGCGGAGACCGTGGGGCCTCATCATCGGATGGGTGACGCAGTTTGGCATTATGCCCTTCGTCGCATACATCCTCATCGTGACGGTCCTGTTCCCCTTCTCCCCGCCCGGGGAGATGGTGTGGATCGCGCTGGGTGCGCTGATTATGGGCAGTGTTCCTGCGGGAACCACGTCCAACCTGTTCACCTACTTCTCGAAGGGCAACCTTGCACTGAGCTTGACTATGACGGTCAACTCAACGCTCTGGGCATTCATCATGACTCCCGCGGTCATCCTGCTGTACTCCAATTTCTTGGGCCTGGACGGTGAGGTGGAGATTGACCCCATCGAGCTCGCAACCGTCATTGCGGGACTGGTTGTTCCGGTGGCGCTGGGAATGTTGGTTCGCCGACTGAGCTCCAATGTGGGAGCAGTGCTGGAGCTTATGGGTGGCATCTTCGGTGTTCTCTTTATCCCCTTCCTGATCATCATCTGGGTTCCCAGAAACTGGCAGCTACTGCTCGACACCCAATGGCCGACCTATGTGGTGGCGATTGGGCTCGGAGTTGTCGGTATCTTCAGCGCCTACGGAATCGCGCGACTGATCAAGTTGCACCCGATGAATGCGAGAACGGTCGGATTGGAGACCGGAATCCAAAATGGACCGCTCGCCATCGCCGTCATCATCGCGATTTATCTCGACACAGGTTTTGTCGACGAGATCCTGCTGATCCCCGCGCTCTACTCGCTCTTTATCGTCATTGTGTCGACATTGGTGACCTTCTGGTTCCGCCGTGCCAATGTCGCCGAAGAGCAGAAGATACCCAACCTGCTCTAAAAGCCGTGAGGCCGATACCCTGGGCGAGTGTCATCTCGCCCAGGGTTAGAGCCTCGTTATCTGCTGGCCTTCGTGCTCAGTGTGATGACCGGCGGCATGGTCGCACTGCAGTCCCGCATCAATGGTGAGTTGGGGCTTGCTCTAGGCGATGGCTATGTGGCAGCCCTATTCTCTTTCACCAGCGGGTTGGTGCTGCTCTCGGTGGTGATGGCGTTCACCCCGAGTGCTCGCGCTGGGCTGGTCCTCCTGCGGAGGGAAATCCGTGTGGGCCGCGTGCCGTGGTGGGCTGTGACCGGCGGTGTGGGGGGAGCCTTCTTAGTGTTGACTCAGGGCCTCTCGGCGGGGGTGCTCGGTGTGGCACTGTTCACTATCGCAGTGGTCACTGGTCAGGCATTTGGCGCGATGGCTATCGACACCCGGGGCTGGTTTGGTGTTCTCCGGGTTCGGTTGACTGCCTGGCGCGTGGTGGGGGCGACGTTGGCCATTGTGGGGGCGGTCGTCGCCTTGGATGTGTCCTCGGGTTCCCTTGATGGGGTGGTCCTGGCTTTTCTGTTGCCCCTGCTTGCTGGTTTTGGGACCGGGTATCAGCAGGCCGTCAATGGACAGGTCAAAAGGTTGGTGGGGTCCGCGCTGACCGCCACCTTTGTGAACTTTTCTGTGGGCACGGCTGCGCTTGCGGTGGTGACGGCACTCTCGATTCCCTTCACGGGAGGTCCGAGTGCTATGCCCGAGGGGTGGTGGTTCTGGACCGGGGGAATTGTTGGCACAGTGTTTATTGCGATTCAGGCCACCACGGTCGGAATTGTCGGAGTGCTGGGCCTTGGCGTGAGCATTGTCACGGGGCAACTGTTGGGCTCGATCGCTCTGGACCTTCTGGTTCCGGTGGCGTCCTCAGAGATTACGCTGGTGACCATCGTGGGAGCACTGATCACGCTGCTCGGCTCTGTCCTGGTGAGTATGGGCCGAAAGACTTAGGCGTTTTTCTCGTCAAACTCCAGGGCGAGAGAGTTCATGCAGTAGCGCTGGCCGGTGGGTGTCCCGAAGGCATCGTTGAAGAGGTGACCCAGGTGCCCTCCACAGGCACCGCAGACGACCTCTGTGCGAACCATGCCGAGACTCACGTCCTCGTGCAGCTCCACAGCGCCCGGGGTTATCGCATCGAAGAAGGAGGGCCAGCCGGAGCCAGATTCGAACTTGGTGTCACTCGTGAACAGCTCATTGCCGCATCCCGCGCAGGAATACACACCATCACGCTTCTCGGCGAGTAGCTCACCGGTCCAGGGGGGCTCCGTTGCGGCCTGACGAAGGATCGCATAGCGCTCCGGGGGAAGCTCTGCTTTCCAGAGTGTGTCGTCTTTGGTGATTTTTTCGACCATGGGTAATCCTCGCCTCGGGGAGTGTGAAGGTTCCCCCATTAAACTCCCCCCATGGGCTCCACGCAGGTAATCCACAGAACGTGGGGTGAATTCACACCGGACGACGTCTTTGAGATGGCGGTTCTGCGCTCCGAAGTGTTCTTCCTGGAGCAGAAAATCGACGAAGAAGAATTCGATGCGGCCGATCGTGACCCCTCAACCCGTCATCTGTGGATTTCGGACGAGCAGGGCATGGCCGCCTACCTCCGCATCGTGCACAACCCCGATGCTGCCTCAGACCACGACGGCATCGCGGATAGCCTCGGTCGCATGGTGGTGCGAGCAAATGCCCGGGGGAAAGGCTTAGCTCAGCTGCTGATGTCAGAGGCCGTGGCCCTGGTCGGAGATCGACCCCTCTACCTTCACGCCCAGGACTACATCACCGCGCTGTATGAGAAGTACGGCTTCGAGCGTAGAGGCGAGTTGTTTCAGGAAGCCGGCATTCCTCATGTGCTGATGGTGCGCCACCCCCATGCGTGACGCTCTAGCACTCGCTCTGGCCTCTATGGTCGGCATCGTCCCTTCTGCTGTTCCCGAGGATGCGTGCTCGGTCGAGGACGTGTCCATCACCTGGGGTTTTAAGGAATCCTTCCGCTCCTATATTTCGAGCTCGATCGCGAACGGGTCGTGGGAGGTCTCCGGCGATGTGGGATACGAGATCCCTGAGTTCACCTTCACCGGTGGCTCCGGTTTTCTCACTCCCGATCGCTCGCTGGGTGAGGTTGGCTTCACTGGGGGAATTGTCTTTTCCGGTCACGACGGAATTCTGGAAACGTCACTGCAGAATCCTGAATTGGTGGTGACGGGACCCCGCGAGGCGACTCTCGTGCTCGATGTCACCGGCGACACCATGGAAGAGGTCAGTGTCAACCAGCCGAACGTGGATTTTGCCAGCGTGACATGGGATGGCTCCTTGGAGACTGTGGACGTTGACCAGGGTGTGTGGAGAGTGGTGGATGCTGAGGTAACCCTCACCCAGGAGGGCTCCGAAGCGTTTGGGACCTATCCCGCGGGGGAGATGCTCGATCCGATGTCTTTCACCCTGTCGCTCACGCCGGGGTGTCTCGAAGAAGCGGGTCCCAGCATCTGGTGGATACCTGGAGGAGTGGTGGCAATTGCTGCAGGGTTGAGCGCTCTCGCGCTTGCTATCCGGCGGGGTCGTAAATAGCGCGGGCCAGAGCGTCCAGAACGGCCGGAGTTCTCGGGCCAAAGCTCAGCACTTGAGAATCATCCATGTCGACGAACCGGAGGTTTTGTCCCGCTGAGGTGAGACCAATGGCGGGCTTCAGGCGCACAAGCTCTTCAGGACCTCCCACACTTTCCAGACCATCCGACATCACCAGGATGAGGTCTGGGTTGGCAGCAATCAACGCTTCATCGGTCATGGGTCGCAGGCCCGTCCAGCCAATTTCTGTTGCGATGTCGATTCCACCGAGTCCCTCGATGAGGTCACCGGCTCCCGACTCTTGCCCAAACAGGTAGTAGATGCCATTGGCTCCGCGGATGTAGAGGAAGACCATCCGCAACTTGTCTGCGCGAGCACTGGGTGCGTGATCGGCAATGGTGGCAAGAACCCCTTCGAGTTCACCGGTGATGCGCGAGGCGAGCGCTTCTCCGGTGTCGGGCAGGCCAAAAATTGCGGCGACTGAGCGAGCCATGGCGGCTGGTGCATCCAGACCGGGTTGTTCCCGCACGAACACCACGGTGATTCCAGCATCTCGCAGCTGCAGGACGACATCGAGGGGACCGATGGTGCCATCGGTAATGAGGAGGTCTGGCCGCATGGCGAGGACGGATTCTGGGGACATGGCGTGGCCGCTCCCGGTGACCACCGGGAGGTCCTCCACACCGGGGAACGTGGTGGAAATATCGCGCCCCACGAGACGGTCCCCCAATCCCAAAGCCCAGACGGTGGCGGCCAGTGAGCCCGACATATCGAGTGCGAGCACTCGATCGGCGGCACTGATGGTGACGTCGAGCTCTCCGGTGAGTTCATCCGAGGTCACAGTCGTCGGAAGCACCGGAAGCGGGTTGTCCTCGATGGGGTCGATAGACACATCTCCGAGGATTGCGCTCGAGGAGCCAACCCAGTCGCGGGGGGCTTCAAGCCAGGCGATATCCGCCAGCGGAGGTCGATTCTCCGCGGCGACAGGAGCGCCAGGGGGCGAGGCATAGGAGCCTGGCTGGCATCCAGAGACGAGGAGGGACATCCCCAAGGCGAGTGCTCCCCAGGGTGCCAGAGCAGAGATTTTCACAGTGTTTCTAGCGTAGTTGCCTAGCCCTGAGGACTGCTGAGCAGACGTATCATGAGGGGACATGGCTAGTGCGGAATCATCAGAGAGCGAACTTGGGCCCGACGACGTTGCCTTGTTGGAGTTTGAACGGTCCCATTGGGGTGCTGGGGCGAATAAAGAGTCTGCGGTGAGGGAGCGCTTTGGACTCTCTCTGGCTCGTTATTATCAGCGGGTGTATGCGCTGTGCCACACGGAAGCTGCGGTGCGCTACGACGCAGTGTTGGTGAGAAGTTGCCTTGAGGCTGCGAGTACGAGACGAGAAGGACAGGGAGGGTAGTTGCCATGGCACAGTCCGGTAAGCCCTCATTCCTGCCCGACCGTTTCGACGATGTCGATCGTGATCTCGGGTATGTGGGGACCCATCGGCGCCAGCGGTCGTCCTGGTCTGTCTTTGCCCCGGTCGGAATCGGCTTGGGCGCTGTTGTTGTCCTCACCCTTGCGGGAATCTGGTTCGTGGATCGCAGTGATGACTACCTCACACTCGATGCCAGCGAGGTTCCTGTGATCACGGGCGAGGCTCCCGAAGAGGACGCTGCGGAAGAGCCCGTGATCATCGAGCCTGAGGTTGTCGAGGAGGTCGTTGCGGTAAGCGACCCCACCCAAATCGACACCGAGGGTCTCACGCTGACAGTTCTTAATGGGACTGCAACCCAGGGCATGGCGGCCCGAGCGGTCGAGCGATTGGTGGCAATCGGTTGGCCGGAGGCAACCGCCACAAACGCGGACTCCACCGATATTCAGCAAAGCGTCGTGGCCTATAGTGAAGACGCTGATAAAGCCATCGCCCTGGGGATAGCTCAGGAGTTGGATCTTGATGCGGACTCCGTCGTCCAAACAACTGCATATCCGGGGGCTCGCGTCACTGTTGTTCTCGGAGCCGACTACGTCGACACAGAATCGACCTAGACTTTTTCCTAACTCCTGAATCGAAAAGGTAACTCTCGTATGACAACCACTGCCCGCTCCTTTTTTGCCCTGGTCGCTGTCGCAGCGCTTGCCCTCGCGGGGTGTGCCAGCGATGACGGTGCCCCCGAGGACGAGGTCGTCACCACCGAGGGTGGCGAGAGTGCGGAAGCCATCGTGGATGGCGCGACTGTTGCCGCTCTCACTGGAGAAACAATCGAGGCGGGAAGTCTGTCCCGGCCTGCTCTTGCAGGAAAGATTGACAACCACCCGTCGGCTCGCCCCCAGGTGGGACTGGACGAGGCCGACATTGTTTTCGAAGAGCTTGTTGAGGGTGGACTGACTCGCTATATCGCGGTCTGGCACTCGACTCTTCCGCCTGAGATCGGACCGGTTCGATCTGTCCGTCCAATGGACCCCGAGATTGTCAGCCCCTTTGGTGGGATTTTTGCGTACTCCGGTGGTCAGGTTCGCTTCATTCAGATGATGCAGGAGGCCCCGGTCTATAACGCTATTCACGGGCAGCCCGACACCGAGGACACTTTCTACCGCACCAGCGCCAAAGTTGCTCCACACAACGTATTGGTGAAAGCCCCTGAATTGGTGGATCAGCACCTGGACCTTCCGGCACCGGAGCGTCAGTTCGCCTATGCACCCAGCGTGGAAGAGGCCACCGCCGTGGTGGCAGGGTCGCCGGTAACCTCCATGAACCCTCG
>JAQBZV010000021.1 GCA_027728145.1 Actinomycetota bacterium
AACATCGTGGTCGCCAAAGCGTCCACCCATGATGCGGTAGTAGCGAAGCTCTGACAGAGGGGTCTCGAATGTGATCGGAGCAGACTCCAGAATGCCGGCAGCCAGGGGGCCCTGCAGGGCAATCAGAGCCCAGTCGTCGCTGGTGTCCGTCACCCGAACGTCAAAACCGGCCGATCGGGCCTGCATCGCCTCCACCGCGGCGTCGCGGTTGGCGGCATTCGCCACAATCAGATACGTCTGTGCCCCCAATCGATAGACGATGAGGTCATCAATCACTCCACCGTCCTCGGCAAGCAGCAGGGAGTACTTCGCTTGCCCCTCCACGAGCGCTGAGAGGGTGTTGGAGAGGGCGTAGTCGAGAAACTGCTCAACCTGAGACCCCTCACACTCGATTTCCGCCATGTGAGACAGGTCGAAGAGGCCGGCACCCTGGCGCACAGCGTGGTGTTCCGCTAGGTCAGATGAGTACCGCACCGGCATTTGATAGCCCGCAAAGTCGGTAAAGCTTGCGCCCAGGCGCTCGTGCACCGCGTGAAGTGGTGTTTCGCGTGTCATACGGGCTCCCGGAGTCGCAGGGAAACGATAGTTTCCCTGACTCCCCCTCTGTCATTGGCCTGAGAGTTT
Source organism: Actinomycetota bacterium (assembly GCA_027728145.1). Taxonomy (GTDB): domain Bacteria; phylum Actinomycetota; class Actinomycetes; order Actinomycetales; family Microbacteriaceae; genus Pontimonas. Next base: position 625 of record JAQBZV010000021.1, read on the forward strand.
CGAGCACTGGTGCTCTTTCACCGTCGGCGGGAATGGTGGCATTCCGCTTTCCAGAGTGGCTTCACTATGCGGTACTGATGACCTGAGAGATTGGCGGGGAGGCTTGCTCCTTCGGTGACACCGCAACATCCGGTGTCTCTCCCGCATAGTACATAGCCCGGTATGCAGTTATAGGGGAACGATAGCAGTGGCAGATGACCACTCCCCACGCCACACCTTCAGCGGAGGTTGAATCTCAGGCAATCTCCAGGAGTGCTTCGTTGCGTCTAAAAAACACCGGAGTCATCGGGGGGTCATAGCGCGCGAAAAACACCGAACCCTGGGGAGTGCGACCAGCGCTCTGAACACTGCTGAGTAACTTGGCTTCGGCCCTCTGGGCCAAGCGCTCATCGAACCCTCCCCGCCAGCGCAGCGCTGCCACCGTGGCATCGGGCTTCTCCACTACCCGGACATTCCCGTCCACAGGGAGCGGAGCATCCTCTGGCGACATTCCCTCGGGCAACACAAAACTGATGGTGTGTGAAGCATCGGAGTGCGGAAGGTGAGTAACCGGGGAGGTCATCGCAATCTTTTGGCGGGCCTGGTTGGCTCCGGAGATGTAACTCACGAGCGGCCGAAACCCGGCAGTGCCGGCATTCTCAAAGGGAGCAGCCACGTCCACCGAGATCAGGGTGTGGGCGGGATAGTGGCGCAGTTCAACGCCACCTGGGAGCTCTTCCAAAATTGTGTAGGGCTGGGATGCGACCACGAAAACCACCTTCGTCTCCCCACTAGTGTGGTCCCCATGGCTGTAGATACCCAGAGAGCCGAGGCTCTGTCGTCTCGAATCCCCACCGACTTTGTTCTTGGATTTGCCACCTCGTCGTGGCAAATTGAAGGCTCCAGCCACACCCGGGGGCGAAGCATCTGGGATGACTTCTCCGAAACCCCCGGGAAAGTCCTCGACGGTGCTACCGCGGACCCCGCCTGTGATCACCTGAACCACATCTCCGAGGATCTCGACCTCATTCGAGATCTCGGAGCCAACGCCTATCGCTTCTCCCTCTCGTGGCCAAGAGTGATTCCCGAGGGGACCGGCAGTGTCTCAGCTTCCGGACTGGATGCCTATGACCGCATCGTGGATGGTGTGCTCGAGCGCGGCCTGACCCCCTATGCCACCCTCTATCACTGGGACCTACCCTCGGCCCTGCAGGACAGGGGTGGCTGGTTAAACCCGGACAGCCACAAATGGTTTGCCGACTATGTCCACCTCGTGGCGGAGCACTTTGGCGATCGAGTCGACACCTTCGCGACGCTCAATGAGCCCTGGGTGTCAGCATTTCTCGGCTATGCCGCGGGCATTCATGCTCCAGGTGAAAAGAATGCCGCAGCAAGCCTGGAGGTTTTTTATCGTCTGATGGTCGCCAGTGGCCACGGCATCCAGGCCCTCAAGGCTGCGGGAATCAAAAACCCGGGGCTTGTCCTGAACCTCACGACCATCATTGCCGAGGACGACGATGTGTCGGAGCAAGCTCAGCTGATTGATGGACTGCAAAATCGCATCTTCTTAGACCTCCTGGCAGGACGGGGCCTTCCCGAGGACGTAGTGGAGAGAACATCCTCGATTACCGACTGGTCTTTTGTGAATGACGCCGGGTTGGCTGTTGCAGCAGAGCCCCTCACGTGGCTTGGCATCAACTACTACACACCCACCAGGGTTGCCTCCAGCGGAACAGACGCTGGAAAGATTGTTGGACAGGGCGACAGCGTGTATCCAGGGGTCAGTGGGGTGAACTTCGTCCCGCGTAATCCTCGAACAGCTATGGGCTGGGAGATTCACGCCCCCAGTCTGACCAGCACCCTCCTCGCCACAGCAGAGCGTTTGCCCGGTGTTCCGCTCTATGTCACGGAGAACGGTGGCGCCTTTGAGGACGTGGTCTCCGCAGGTGGCATTCACGATGGCGACCGGGTGGACTACTACGACTCCCACCTCCATGCAGCGCTGGATGCGAAAGACCAAGGTGTGGACCTCCGGGGGTATTTCGCGTGGTCACTCTTTGACAACCTGGAATGGGCCGAGGGCTGGACTAAGCGCTTTGGTGTGGTGCGTGTCGACGCTGATAGCCAGAAGCGGACCCCGAAGGACAGCGCGCTGTTCCTGCGCGAGGTTTATCGCAGCGTGTCTTAGCCCTTGACGGAGCCCGCTAGCAGGCCACGCACAAAGTAGCGCTGCAGGGCAAAGAACACGATGAGTGGCACGATGATCGAGACGAAGGCTCCAGCAGTCAGGACCTCCCAGCCCGAACCTCTGGTTCCGACCATTTCCGCCAGTCGCACCGTCATCGGTGCCACGCTCTTGGAGCCTGCACCAAAGGTCAACCCCACCAACAGGTCATTCCATACCCAGAGGAACTGGAAGATCAAGAAGGACGCGATGGCGGGAATGCTCAGAGGCAAGACGATCTTGGTGAACATGGTGAACCAGTTGGCCCCATCTACGCGTCCCGCCTCGATCAGTTCCCGAGGAATCTGACGCAAGAAGTTGTGGAGCAGGAATATGGCCAACGGCAACCCAAAGATGGTGTGGGCAATCCATATCGGGATATAGGTTCCGGTTATTCCGAGGCTCGGAATCAGCGTCACCCCACCGATGACAAGACCCTGGGAGAACAACTGCAGCAGGGGCACCAACGTCAGCTGGAGAGGCACCACCTGAAGCGCGAAGATAGTGAAAAAAATCGCATCTCGACCTTTGAAGTCAAACCATGCCAGAGCGTAGGCGGCAAAGACGGCGAGGGTAATCGGAAAGATCACGGCAGGAATCGTCACGGCCAGGCTGTTGAAGAAGTATTGGAACATGGGTGGGTTCACCCCGGTTCCCACAAACAGAACTCTTTCGTAATTCTCGAACGAGACGTTCGGGTTGGCAAAGAAGGTCCACCAGCCCGAGGAGTTGATGTCGGTCTCGGGACGAATCGAGGTCACCAGCAAACTGAAGGTCGGAATCGTCCAGAACACCGCGATGACGATAGCTACACCAGAAGCGATCGGGGAACTGAAGATGTTTTTGGCACGCTTTTTCTGTTGCGGGCTCAAACGGAGGCCTGCAGTGTTGGCCATTATCGCTCCGTCCTCTCGAGCCTGAGTTGTCGCACGTTGTACCAAATGATGGGGATTACACCGACAAACAAGAGCACGGCAAGGGTTGAACCTTGACCGTAGTTGAGCTGCCTAAAGGACTGGGCATACATCTCATTCGCGATCACGTTGGTCTGAAAGTTTCCCCCAGTCATCGTGCGCACGATGTCGAATACTTTCAGTGTTCCAATCGTGATGGTGGTGAGCACCACCACGACGGTTCCCCGAATCATCGGGAGGGTAACTCTGATGAAGCGGCTCCAGTTTGAGGCACCATCGAGCATCGCCGCTTCGACGACCTCGTCGGGGACGTTCTTCATTGCGGCGGAAATAATCACCATGGCGAACCCGGTTTGAATCCAGACCAGAACGGCAATGAGAAAGAAGGTGTTTCCCGGCGCCTCGAGAAGGAAGTTTCTCGGTTCAATCCCGACGCCTCGGAGGATGGCGTTCAGCAGCCCTATCTCGACCTTGTCTTCGTTGGGCTCAAAGTTGTACATGAATCCCCAGATCACACTGGCTCCCACAAAGGAGATAGCCATCGGCATAAAGATGAGGGACTTGACGACCGCAGCGCTCTTCATGCGGTCGGTCATGTAGGCAATGGCGAGGCCGATGAGGGTGGAGACGATGGGGACGAAGATTACCCAAAGGACGGTGTTGCGCAGAACGATCTGAATCTCGGGGATGGTGAACGCCCAGATGTAGTTATCGAAACCGATGAAATTTTCGCTGCGCTTGTCCATGAAAGACAGCCAGATAGTACGCAGTGCGGGATAAATCAATCCCACCAGGAGAAGCAGGAGGGCTGGGCCCAAGAACACTCCGTATCGGAGCCAGCCTTGCCAGCGGACAGAGGCCCGTGAGCCAATCAAAAAGAGTGCGTAGATCACGGCGGCGAAGGCCGCGAGAGAGATAACAAGCAGCGTGAGGTTAGGTCCGATGACATCCCATACAGATCCACGCATTAGTTACGAATCACTCCCCTTGTCTAAACATCATCGTTGAGACTGTGTGGGGGCCCACTCCAGAGAGTGAACCCCCACACGATGTTACGCGATGTGGCTGAACCTAGCTTGCGGGCCAGGTTGCCTGGATGGCGTCGAGGACGGCCTGGTCAGCCTTGTCCTCTGCGATCCACGCGGTCATCTCGCTCCAGAAGGAGCCAGATCCGACCTCTCCGGGCATCACATCGGATGCGTCGAAGCGGAAGGTGGTGGCGTTCTGGAGGATTTCAACAGCAACCTTGTTCACGGGGTCGGCCACGTTAGCGGTGTCCAGACCAAGGTTGGGGGAGAACCATGTACCCAGTGCAGCTTTAGCGTTGTTCCACTCGGGAGTGGTCAAGTAGAGCTGAACTGCCTGAACAGCAGGAGCGTCACTGAAGGCACCAACGAACTCTCCACCACCGAGGGCGGGGGAGTCATCAGCACTGCGACCGGGGAAGTAGAAGGTGCTAATTCCACCCTCAACGTCGGTTGCTTCAGGTCCCACGATTGTGGCTCCAGCGTCACCGACGAGGATTCCACCGAGGAACGATGCCTGACGGTGCATGGCACAGGAGCCATCCACAACGCCGGATCCACCTTCAGAGAAGCTGGTGGTGGCGATAGCGGAGACGTTGCCCACATAGTCCTCGTTCTTGAGGATGGAGCCAGCAGCTTCGAGGACCTCAAGAACCTTGGGGTCGTTGAAGGGCATGCTGTTGTCAACCCATGCGTCGTAGGTTTCAGCGTCCTGGAAGCGAAGCATCAAGTCTTCCATCCAGTCAGTTGCGGCCCATCCGGTGGCTACACCGGACTCGATACCGGCACACCAGGCATTTCCGGAGAAGTCGCTAGCGACAATCTCATCGGAAAGAGCAAGCAGCTCGTCCCAGGTGGTGGGAATTGCCCAGCCGTTGTCAGCAAACACCTTCGGTGAGTACCAGACGAAGGACTTCACGTTGGCACCGAGAGGTGCGCCGTAGAGGGTTCCGTCCACAGAACCGTAGTTCTTCCAGTCGGGGGTGTAGTTCGCGTCTACCGAAGCTTCGTACGCTGCAGAAGCAGGAACGAGGTCACCGTCAAAGGAAGCGAGCAGACCAGGCTGAGGGAAGATAGCGAGGTCAGGAGCGGTTCCACCAGCAACGCGAACAGCAATCTGCTCCTCGAATGCCTGGTCACCGTTCCACTCGATGGTGATTCCGGTGCACTCTTCAAACTCCAGGAAGGACTCCTGGAACAGAGTGGACTCGGGCTCGATGATGGTCGTGTAGATCTCGACAGTTTCTCCCTCGTTACCGAGGAAGTCGCCATAGGCTTCACAGCCTGCGGCGACAGCGGATTCGGTGTCCGAACCTGCGTCAGTGGTTGTTTCTCCGCTGTCTTCAGCAGCGGCACAGCCGGCCAGGGCGAGAGCAGCAACGGAAAGCGTTGCAATCCCGACCATGGAGCGGCGGCGAACGAAGTGCCTCATGTAGTACTCCTTATTTATGGACAGTAAGTGCCCACGCCAACGGCAACACCGCGTCGTGAGCTTCCGGGAACTCTAACAAGAAAACGCCAACCGGTTCCACTTTTGACAGTTTCGTTTAGGTAACGGAACACAGTGGGACCCGTTTCAGCCTGTTTCATGGGTCAGTAGGCACACAGTCACTCACCAGAGTCGCGGGTCAGCTTGAAGACCTCAAGTGCCGCCGTGACAGTCTCTTGCACATCTTTCAGAAGGCTCGCCACGTCGTCGGATTCGAGCAAATCTTGGTGGTCCAGTGTTCCGAGCGGCGCGATACCCGCGAGCTGCCAGGCTCTCGCCACCGGATCATCGGCCAGTTCAATGTCCGTCGGCCACGGGACCGAGAGGTCTAACTCCAACAGGTAGGACAGGGTGTCCCGAACCACAGCCTCTGCTGACTCGAGTGACTCAGACTCCACCTCATCGCTTGGAAACTCCTCCAGGAACTCGACCTCGGCTTGTGGATAGGGGTCCTCATCCAGCCAGGACACCACCCGAAAGCGGCGGTCGCCTTTGGCGACCACCTGGAGGGGTCCCTCCGGAGCTTCAATTTGTAAGACCCGAGCGGTGGTTCCCAGATCAAACCTCTGGTCCCCTCCCCCAACCTCTGATCCGCGCTCAATCAGGACAACACCGAAGACTGGCTCCTCAGCATCCAGGATCGCGCCCATCATCTTGAGGTAGCGCTCTTCAAACACCTGGAGAGCCAGAGGCATCGCCGGAAACAACACAGAGCCGAGAGGGAACATGGGGATCACCGGCATACCTAGAGCGAACCACTTCTGCCCACCCAGACCAAATTCGGCCGAGATATTCCCAGGGAACGCTAGGAACTAAAGCGGAACTCCACCACGTCGCCATCTTTCATGACGTAGTCCTTACCCTCAATGCGGGCTTTGCCCGCAGCCCGGGCTTCCTGCAGGGAGCCCGCGGCAACTAAGTCCTCAAAGGAGGTGACTTCCGCCTTGATGAAACCTTTTTCAAAGTCTGTGTGAATAACACCGGCCGCTTGCGGTGCCTTCCACCCTCGCCGAATTGTCCAGGCTCGCGCTTCCTTGGGCCCGGCGGTGAGATAGGTCTGGAGCCCCAGAGTGTCAAAACCAATGTGAGCGAGCTGATCGAGCCCGCTCTCCTCTTGCCCTAGGGACTGCAACAGCTCGGTGGCCTCTGCCTTATCCAAATCAATCAGTTCACTCTCCACCTTGGCGTCTAAGAACACCGCTTTCGCGGGAGCCACCAAAGCGGCAAGCTCTGCCTGCTGGGCAGGATCCGCGAGGACCGCCTCATCGACGTTGAAGACATAGAGGAAGGGTTTCGCCGTCAGTAACCCCAGTTCCGCAATCTCCGAGGCATCAAATTGTGCCTGGAATAGGGTCTTCCCGGTGTCGAGGAGGGCTTTTGCCTCCTCGGCAGCGGCCAGAACGCTGGGCTCCAGCTTCTTACCCTTGACCTCTTTTTCGTACCGGGTGATGGCTTTCTCCAGGGTTTGCAAGTCCGCAAGAATCATCTCCGTGTTGATGGTCTCCATGTCGGCCCTCGGGTCGACCTGACCATCAACATGGACCACATCGGGGTCGGAGAACACCCGCACCACCTGAGCGATGGCATCCGCTTCACGAATGTTGGACAGGAACTGGTTTCCCAAGCCCTCACCCTCACTGGCACCTTTGACAATCCCGGCAATATCCACAAACGACACGGTGGCCGGCAGAATGCGCTCGCTGCTGAAAATCTCGGCCAGGGTGTCTAGGCGCTCGTCCGGGAGGGTCACCACTCCCACGTTGGGCTCGATGGTGGCGAAGGGATAGTTCGCTGCCAAGACAGCATTCTTGGTCAAGGCGTTGAAGAGGGTGGATTTACCGACATTGGGTAAACCGACGATTCCGATAGTGAGAGCCACGGGTAGGAAGCCTACTGCAGAGCAGTCGCCCCAGACGTGTGCCAAGGGATCTGTGAATCGTCGGGGGTGGCTGGCAGACTGTGGACATGAATGAATCGGTGTGGTTGGTCGCAATAGCGCTCGTCATGGCAGGCGCCTTGGGTTTCGTCGCGGGGTGGGTCGTGAAATCTCGCAAGCCCACCGCAGGGGGAGACCAGAGGGCCCTCGAGGCTCAGTTGGACATGGCTCAACGCCAATACGAGGAGCTGCGAACCAAACAGGAAGCCGAAAACAAGATTCTTCAAGCCCTGGCTCCCGTGTCAGAAAGACTGACCGAAATGCAGCGCACCGTGTCAGAGCTTGAGAAACAGCGCAGCGAACAACACGGCCAGATCAGCCAACAACTCCGTGCCGCACTCGACAGCGATGAGCTACTCCGCGGCACAGCAGAACAACTCGCCTCGGCTCTTCGCTCAAACAGTGTTCGTGGCGTGTGGGGTGAGGTTCAACTGCGCCGCGTCGTGGAGGCAGCCGGCCTGATTGAGCGGGTCGACTTCGACGTGCAATCCCAGATTTCCTCGGATGCCGGTATTGGTAAACCCGACATGGTTATTCACCTCCCCGGAGGCAAAAACATCGCGGTGGACGCCAAAGTCCCCTTCACCGCCTACCTCGAAGCCAGCAAGATTCCCTTCACAGCGACCGGCGAAGAAGCAGCCAGGCGCGAAGCGCTACTGAAACAGCACGTCACTGCTGTTCGCTCCCACATCGATGCTTTGGGGAAAAAGTCCTACTGGGACGGTCTTGCCGCCTCTCCCGAACTCGTCATCTGCTTTATCCCCAGCGAAGCTCTCATCTCCACCGCGATTGAGGCTGACCCCTCCCTGATGGACTACGCCTTTAGCAAGAAGGTGGCACTGGCCTCGCCCGTCACACTGTGGTCAGTGCTGAAGACCGTGGCATTCTCCTGGCAACAGGATGTGCTCACCGAGGACGCCGCCAAGCTTTTCGATGTCGGCAAGGAGCTGCTCGGACGCCTGGGGGCCATGGCGAAACACATCGACACTCTGGGTCGCTCGATTACCAGCACCGTGAAGGGCTATAACGCGTTTGTGGGCTCTCTCGAGAGCCGGGTGTTTCCCAGTGCCCGCAAGCTCACGGAGCTCGGGAACGCAGCAGACTTCCCCGATGAACTGGAGGGAATCGAGTCCATGCCTCGTGAGCTCAGTGCACCCGAGCTCACGGAGAAAGCGGAGCTCGAGGACAAGAAAAAGAACTAGTCGTTCAGACCTAGTCGTCCAGAGCTAGTCATCCAGCCACTTACTGGCTTGATGATCCGCCGACACCCGACGAAGAGTTCCTGACCGCGCGCGTAACACAATGCTCTCGGTGCTGATCATCGGCCCGTTGCGTCGAACACCTCGGACGAGTTCGCCATCGGTGACACCTGTGGCAACAAAAAAGGTGTTGTCGCTGGAGACCAGGTCGTCCACACCATAGACATGGTCAAACTTCAGTCCCGCATCAATACCCTGCTGCTTTTCGTCATCGCTCATGGGGTGTAACACTCCCTGCATGAAACCACCGAGTGCCTTAATCGCACACGCGGTGGCAACGCCCTCGGGGCTTCCGCCGATCCCCACACACATGTCGATGCGGGTGTCATGGCGGG
>JAQBZV010000022.1 GCA_027728145.1 Actinomycetota bacterium
TGCTGAGAGGAATTGTTCCGGCCAGAAGGATCCAGGGTGAGCCATGCGAGCGAGCAAGAGACACTGTTGCGTCAACGATGTCTGACCATTGGGCGGGAGTGAGCGGTTGTGCTTGTTGGTTGATCTTGGTTGTCTGCCCAGCTTTATCCAGGATGGTGATGTTGACCCGAAGGGCACCCGACACCTCATGGGCATGGATGGCCTCCTCGGAAAACTGCTCGGCATCTTCCCTCGAGAGAGGGACCACGGCGAGCGAAGAAGTGCCTCCCACTATCAAGCTCTTGGTGACGTTGACTCCCTTGCCGGCAAGCTCTGAGGGAACCTCCTGAGCCCGGTGTACTTCGCCGGGGTGGAGAGAATCGAGCAGATATGTCCGGTCAATTGCGGGTGCTGGAGTCAGGGTGATGACGCGGACTGGACTGTTCACTCAAGGACCTCACTGTTGTCGCGGTAATGAGCACAAAGTATAGGCAGAGCGGTCAGCTTGGAATTGTTTGCCTTGCGTTAACCATCCCCACACCCACCGTATAGACAGCGAAACAACTGTTGAGACAGGTGACAGTGATCTCTGTCACGACAAAAGCCCAAGAGGAGAAATACACAGTGAAGAAAAACATCATTGCTCCGGTCGCTCTCGCAGCTGCCGGACTTTTGCTGTTGTCTGCATGTGCAACAGAAGCGGAAGAAGCCGCTCCTGCCCCTGCACCTGCCGCAACCGAGACCGAAGAGGCCGCCCCTGAGTTGTCGGGTGCGATCACCTTGGACGGTTCCAGCACCGTTGGTCCTTTCGCTGAAGCAGCTGCAGAGCTCTTCATGGACGCCAACCCCGGTGTGACCGTGACCGTTGGTATCTCCGGTACCGGTGGTGGCTTCGAGAAGTTCTGTAACGGTGAGACCGATGGCTCCAACGCGTCGCGTGGCATCAAGGACGAAGAAGCAGCACTCTGCGCCGAGAACGGAATTGAGTTCGGAACCATTTCGGTTGCCAACGACGCTCTCTCCGTAATCGTCAACCAGGACAACCCCCTCGACTGCATCTCAACCGATGCGCTCAAGGCTCTCTGGGAGCTTGACTCCTCCGTCATGACTTGGGGCGAAATCCCCGGCGTCGACGCTGGTGACCTGGCTTCTGAAGAGGTTGTTCTCTACGGTCCTGGAACTGACTCCGGAACCTTCGACTTCTTCACCGACGAAATCAACGGTGACAGCGGAAACATCCGCACCGACTACAACAACATCGGTGAAGATGACAACCAGGCTGTTCAGGGTGTCTCCGGTGGACTGGGTGCCATGGCATTCATTCCTTACTCCTTCTACCAGGAGTACTCCGACTCTGTGAAGGGTCTTGCCATTGACAGTGGCGCAGGCTGCATCGACCCCACCATCGATAACCTTCTCGCTGGTGACTACACGCCGCTTGGCCGTCAGCTGTTCATGTTCCCCGCCTCGCCCACAATTGAGCGTGCAGAGGGACTGGCGTTCTACCAGTTCGTGATCAACGAGAATGAGGCCATTGCTGCGGCATCCGGTCTGATCGCGTTGACTGCGGACCAGAAGGCCGAGCAGCTCGCTGTTGTTGCAGGTCTCGGCTAAACCCGAGGTTCAACCCAACATATAACCGGGACGATGGAGAAATTAGGAGTTATTGACTAGTGTCTTCATCTGTGACGTCGGCGCGGAGTGGTCCAGCACGGACTCTCCGCGCCGACAACCCCCGGTACGGGGAGAAGGCCATCTTCGGATTCCTTTTCTTCACCGCCGCGGTATCGGTTCTCGTCACCACCTCGATTGTTTTCGCTCTCTTTTATCCACTTCCTCGTCTGTTCAGCGAGATTTCCATTGTTGAGTTCTTCACCGCGACCGAATGGTCACCTGGGTTTCTGAAGCCCCAATACGGTGTATGGCCGATCGTCGTCGGAACGGTCATCGTCGTAATCACCGCGCTCATAGTTGCAATACCCATCGGGCTCCTGTCAGCGATTTACTTGTCTGAATTTGCTGCTGAGCCGGTTCGCAAGACCATCAAGCCGGTTCTCGAGATTCTTGAGGGAATCCCCACCGTGGCGACGGGTTTGTTTGCCTTCTTCTGGTTGCGACCATTCCTGGAATACATGACACCCTGGTTACCGTGGGGTGGATTGTTTTCCACCGGTGTTGCGGGGGTTGCGGTTGGTCTCATTATCATCCCGCTCATCGCTTCCGTTGCCGATGATGCGATGCGTTCCGTTCCCCGCTCCCTCCGCGAAGGTGCTTACGCGCTGGGAGCCTCCAAGTTGCGCGTCTCGCTGAAGGTTGTCGTTCCTGCAGCGATTTCAGGAATTATCGCTGCCTTTGTTTTGGGAGGCTCTCGTGCCGTGGGAGAGACGATGATCGTGTTGCTCGTTGCCGGAGCCGGTTCGCCCGGATTAAATTTCAACCCCTTCGAAGGAATCCAGACGATGACCGCGTACATCGCCTCACGGGCGACCGGAGAGATTGCTGTGGGGTCCGTTGTCTACGACACCATCTTTGCGGTGGGCTCGCTCTTGTTCCTTATTACTCTCGCCATGAACATGATTGCCATCCGCTTCGTCGCTCGCTTCCGGGAGGTGTACGAATAATGTCGGATTCGTTCTCTCAACTTCCTGGCAGGGCCAAGTTTGCTGCGGCGGGAGCTGGGCTGGCTGTCCAAAACCAGTTCAAGTCTCAAGGCTCGCGAGGCAATGGCCCGAGCATCGTATTTTCCGCTCTCATGCTCCTTGCCCTCACCATTGCTATCACGGCGATTATTGCGATTCTTGCGTGGGCGTTTTTTGAGGGGCGCACCAGACTTGACATGGATTTGATTTTCAACGGGCCCTCCACCGTGAACAAAGCCACCGCCGGTTACAGTGTGGCCATCTTGGGAACACTCCAAATCGTGGGAGGCGTGATCGCTCTCATCGTTCCGTTGGGGGCTGGAGCCGCCCTCTATCTCGAGCAGTTTGCTGATAAGTCCCGATGGTGGAATCGCCTCATCGAGCTCAACATTCAGAACCTGGCCGGTGTTCCCTCGATCGTCTTCGGAATCCTGGGCCTCGCATTCTTTGTTCGCGCGCCCTTCAACCTGGGGTTGGTAGCGGCAGCCGGATCGGCCACTATCGCCCTCCTCGTTCTTCCCACCGTGATCTTGGCTTCGAGAGAAGCCATCAAGGCCGTTCCTCCCTCAATTCTGGAGGGCTCGTTGGCTCTGGGAGCAACCCGCTGGCAAGCCGTGTGGCGGCAGGTGCTTCCTGCTGCTGCTCCCGGGATGCTCACGGGCGTGATTCTGGCGGTGTCCCGGGCGATTGGTGAGGCAGCGCCGCTGCTTCTCGTCGGCGCACTGACCTTTGTGACCTTTGCCCCCAACTTCTTTGAGGGTGGTTATTCCGCGCTTCCCGTCTTGATCTATAACTACGCGGGTCGTCCTCAGGAGGAGTTCCAAATCCTGGCAGCAGCGGGAGTGCTTCTCATGCTTGCGGTCCTTATTGTCATCAACTCGTTCGCCATTTGGCTCCGTGCTCGATACGAAAGAAGCTGGTAGGAGAAGAAACCCATGAACGTCCCGATTGGAGAAGAGACCGTGCCCAACGAGGTATTCACTCTGAAAGACGTGTCGGTCTACTACGGCAAGAACCTTGCCGTAGAGAAGGTCAACCTGCCGGTATACGAGAACCAGATCACCGCGCTGATTGGTCCCTCGGGATGTGGAAAATCCACCATCCTACGAAGCCTCAACCGCATGAACGACCTCATCCCCGGGGCCAAAGTGACTGGTGAAGTGCTGTATCACGGCCAGGACGTGTATGGCGCAGATGTTGATCCGGTCCAGGTCCGCAAGGTTATTGGCATGGTCTTCCAAAAGCCGAACCCTTTCCCCAAGTCGATCTACGACAACATTGCCTTTGGTCCCCAGACTTTGGGGATGAAGGGCAACATGGACGACATCGTCGAGCAAGCACTTGTCGGAGCCGCGCTCTGGGATGAGGTCAAAGACCGACTCAAGGACAACGCCTTTGGAATGTCCGGTGGTCAGCAGCAGCGTCTTTGTATCGCGCGTGCGATTGCCGTTCAGCCCGATGTGATTCTGATGGACGAGCCGTGTTCCGCTTTGGACCCCGTATCAACCTTCAAGATTGAAGACTTGATGAACGAGCTCAAGAAGGACTACACCATCGTCATCGTGACCCACAACATGCAGCAGGCTGCCCGCGTGGCAGACCGCACCGCCTTCTTCACTGTGGTGTCGGATGACGAGGCGGGAAGTCGGGTCGGAACTCTTGTTGAGCACGACAACACCGACAAGATCTTCTCTAGCCCCGCCAACGAGAAGACCTTGGATTACGTCACCGGCCGCTTCGGATAATCCTCCGGCTTGCTCATCCCTAAGCTGGGGGTATGACGGAAGAACTACCGGGAGTGGCAACTAAGCGCTCCACCGCTGAGTTGCTGGATAGCCGGGATCCACTCGCGTCCTTTCGTTCCGAGTTTTTCCACGCGGATCCGGACCAGTGTTACCTGGATGGCAATTCACTGGGCAAGTTGCCGCTGGCCACCAGAGACTCAGTCGCCTCGTTTGTCACCAATGAGTGGGGGACTGAGCTCGTCGAAGGGTGGGGCCATTGGATCGATGAAGCCCAGGTCGCCGGTGACCTCCTGGGTTCTGCGACCTTAGGGGTGGGGCCCGGGCAAACGTTGGTCTGTGACACCACGTCGATGAACTTCTACCAACTCGCCATCGCTGCTATTCGCTCAAGGCCTGGGCGGAAGACCGTCATCATCGACTCGGCAAACTTTCCCACCGACCGTTACATCCTTGAGGGAATTGCCGAGGATCTCGGGTTGACCCTCATCACGCTGGATACGGATGGTCAGGGTGGACCGGGGGCTGTGACGGTGTCGGCAGAGCACGAGCGGGTGACGGCCGAAGCACTCGCCCCCCACCTGAGCAAGGACGTCGCACTGGTGACCTTGCAGGCCATCAACTATCGCTCCGGAGCACGCTCTGAACTCGCCGAGATTCAAGCCGCGGTCACCGCGGTCGGTGCTCACATGCTCTGGGACTGCTCCCACGCCGGAGGGGCTATCGACCTCGATTTTGAGGGCAACAAGATTAAGTTGGCCGTGGGCTGTACATACAAGTATGGAAACTCAGGGCCTGGCTCTCCGGCGTGGTTGTTTGTCCGTTCTGAGCTGCAGCAGGAACTCCAGGTGCCGATCAAAGGCTGGTTTGCTCAAGAAGACCAGTTTGTGATGGGTCCCTGGTTTGAGAAAGCCCGGGGAATCCGAGGATTTCAAGTGGCGAGTCCCTCGATTGTCGGAATCCGAGGTGTTCAAGCCAGTTACGAGATGATTCAGCGGGCGGGAATTGCCGAGATCGAGAAGAAGGCGCGACTTGGCACCGAACTGATGATCCAGCTCGTGGACGCCTGGCTGGTGCCCCACGGGTTCACCCTGGGAACGCCCCGCGAGGCCGCCCATCGGGGCGGGCACATCATCATTAACCATCCGGAGGCTCCCACCATTGCCCGGGCGCTTCGCCAACTGGCCAATGTGGTGCCGGATTATCGCCAGCCCGATTCGATTCGGCTGGCGATATCGCCACTGCCCACCTCCTATGTTGAGGTGTGGGATGGTTTCGACCGACTGCGAGGCCTCATGGAATCTGGTGCATATCGGGAGGTGGCTCCGCAGGAGACTAGGGTTACCTAATGCCTCCTGCAGAACACCAGAAAGCCGTCACCTACACGACCTATCTCAAGGTCGAGGAACTTCTGTCGCTTCAGGAGCCGCTTTCGGATGGTCCCGAGCACGATGAGTTGCTCTTCATCACCATCCACCAGGTTTATGAGCTCTGGTTCCAACAAATTCTTCACGAGCTTTCGGCGCTGCAGCCAGCGCTCGAGAAGGGTGACACCCACCGGTCTCTGGCGCTCCTCGGTCGAGTTCGCTCCATCCTGAAGACCTGTGTTCAGCAGATTGATGTGTTGGAAACGATGACGCCGTTGCAGTTTCAGTCGTTTCGTTCCCGTTTGTCCTCGGCCAGTGGGTTCCAGTCAGCCCAGTTTCGCGAAGTGGAGGCGGTTCTTGGCCGCAGAGACCACGCGGGAGAGGACGCGAAAGAGGGAACCGGCATGAAAATGGCGGAGCACTTAGTGCCCGGGTCGCTAGCCAGAAACCGAGTGGAGGCCGCGATGGCCAGACCGAGTGTTTGGGACTCTGCTCTCCGGTATTGCCACTCTCGAGGACATGAGATGCCACCCGAGGTTCTCGAGCGCGATGTGAGTACACCGTGGGAGGCGAGGGGCGATGTGCAAGCGGTCTTGGTGTCCCTTCACCACACCGATCCCGAGTCGGCGATGGTCTGCGAAGCTCTCGTGGACCTCGACGAGGGTCTTGGGGAGTGGCGCTATCGCCACGTGAAAATGGTGGAGCGCACCATTGGGCGCAAGCCCGGCACCGGAGGATCTTCCGGCGTGGGCTATTTGGCCTCGACTCTGTTTAACCCGGTGTTCCCTGACTTGTGGGCTATTCGAAGCCAGCTCTAAAGGGCATGAGAATGGGCGTCGGAGCTAAACAGCGTTCGACGCTTCGGTGGGGTGTAATCGCAGACGTCCCCAGGACATAACCGGGGCTTCTCTTTCGAGAACACTCGATACAGCTCACACCCCACGCATATTCCAAACGCCGTCTCCAAGAACATCAGGCTGAGGCAGAAGCCACAAAACAACAGCATGTATTCGTTCTGGAGACCCAAAAACCCCATGCCCATGCACGCCACAAAAGCCATTCCAAATCCCAGGGACCAAGCGAGTCGCTTTTGTGCCGCACCCACCCACTCGGGTCGTTGGCGACGCACAATCAGAGCACCAACGGCCATCGAGGGAGCGAAGCGATGGTTGAGTCCGATGCGGATTCCCATGTCGATCAAGAACAGGATGGCGAACCCGCGAACCGGTCCGAAGTCACCGGTGAAGAATGCGGAGGAGACGGCCATGAACCCTACGAGAAAGAGGATGCCGGCGGATGCTCGGACGGCGCGCTCGTTGAAGACGGGGATGTCGATGCCCTCGACTTTTTCGCCAAAATCGTACGTTTCTGTGCGTGCAGAGGGCATGACAGAATTATACCCCAGGGGGTATCAGTAGGGCAACGGAGAAGGGGGAGGCCAATACGCTAGAACCATGAGTCTGGTCCACGTTTCCGATGAAGTTCAGGATGCTCTGTCTGAGGGGAGACCCATTGTCGCCCTGGAGTCCACCATCATTTCCCACGGGCTTCCCCGTCCCAACAACCTCACTGCGGCCAGGGGTTTCGAGGACCAGATTCGCGTGGCTGGCGTGACGCCCGCCACGGTCGCTGTCCTCGATGGTGTCCCCACAGTGGGGCTCAGTGATAGCCAGCTGGAGCGGATTGCCGATGAGGACGTGGCGAAAGCGAGTGTCCGGGATCTCCCCATTGTCATGGGTAAAGGAATCTCGGGCGCGACCACGGTCGCGTCGACAGCCTCCTTGGCGTCCCTCGTGGGTGTCAGAGTTTTCGCCACCGGTGGCCTGGGCGGTGTGCATCGAGGAGCGAGCGAGTCCTTTGACGAGTCTGCTGACATCTCGGTCCTTGCTTCGACACCCATCACCGTGGTGTCAGCGGGCGTGAAGTCAATCCTGGATATCTCGGCTACTCTCGAGCGGCTCGAGACCCTCAGTGTTCCGGTTCTGGGTTATCGCACCAACATCTTTCCTGCTTTTTGGTTGAGTGAGAGTGACTATCCCTTGGACTGGCGGGTTGATGATGCCAGCGAAGTCGCGCAGATCATGCAGTCGCGCGATGCTCTGGGCTATCGCCATGGAATTGTCGTCGCTAATCCTGTTCCCCGCGAGCAACAGTGGGATCCCACCACCCACGACCGGATGCTGGAGGAGGCGCTCGCGACAGCAACGTCGGAGGGTATCCGCGGCAAAGACGTGACGCCTTTTGTTCTGTCGTACATCGTGGAGCACTCCCGGGGTGAAAGCCTCGCCGTTAATCTGGATCTGGTCTCTCACAACATCGCGGTGGCAACCGACATTGCGAAAGCCTGGGTAGCTCTGTCGTGAGGCCACCCCGTGTGCTGGTGGTGGGGGATGTCATTCATGACATCCTGGTGACCTTGTCGATGCCGCTTCGACGCAACACTGACACCCCAGCGCACATCCACAGGAGCTCCGGGGGCTCTGCTGCGAACACCGCGGTGTGGTTGGGTCACCTCGGGGTGGACGTGGATTTTGTTGGTCGTGTTGGAGCAGAGGATGTGCCTCGGTTTGACAACCAGTTCGTTGCAGCGGGTGTGCGAGCTCATCTCAGCGCCGACACAGAAAAACCCACCGGGTCCATCGTCATTGTGGTCGAGGGTGAGTCCCGAACCATGCTTACTGATCGCGGTGCCAACACGGCACTGGACTTTGGAGCAATTGACGCAGGTCTCGTGACACAGTCCTCATGGGTTCATCTCACCGGGTACAGCATGTTCCATCACTCCCAGCCTGAGGCAATCCCCGAGTTCATCAGCTCTGTCCGGGGCGTGGGAGCCCAGGTCATGATGGATGCCTCGTCGAGTGGGTTCCTCGAGGACTTTGGGGCGCAACGTTTCCTCGAGTACGCCGCCGAGGTGTCCCTGTTGCGATGCAATGCAGAGGAAGCTCTCATGCTTGCTGGCCAGGGATCAGTGTCCGACTCGGTGGCCGTTTTGGGAGAGCGCTTCCCCACCGTCGTGGTCACCCAGGGACCGGAGGGTGTCTGGGTCACTCAGGGGAATCCACCGACCTTGGTTCCCGTTACACATCCCCTCACCAGCGTTGACCCAACTGGCGCGGGGGACTCGTTCAATGCGGGACTCCTGGCCGGCTTAACCCGACAAGAGTCAGTGGTGAATGCTGTTGGCCAAGGAATTGCAGTGGCGGGAGAGTGCATTACGAGGGTTGGCGCAAGGCCTTAAGTTCATCGAATGCCTGGAGGGCCCTATCCCGGCTGGCTTTGAGGTCAACGATGGGCTCACTCGGGTAGTCAGGCGTACCGAACTCGGGGACCCAGCGCTTGATGTATTCCTGTTGGGGATCAAATTTTTCTGCCTGCAGCATGGGGTTGAACACTCTGAAATAGGGGGCAGCATCGGCACCACTGCCGGCAACCCACTGCCAGCTGGCGGGGTTGTTGGCCTCATCAGCGTCCACCAGCGTGTCCCAGAACCAGGCCTCTCCCACTCGCCAATCGACCAGCATGTTCTTGATGAGGAACGAGGCCACGACCATCCGCACCCGGTTGTGCATATAGCCGGTGTGCCATAGTTCACGCATACCGGCATCCACCAGTGGCACACCGGTCATGCCCTTCTGCCAGGCCTTCAGAAGTGGGGGCTCTACGTCCCCCCAGGGGAACTGGTCAAACTCTGGCCGGAAATTCTTGGCATGGAGCTCGGGGAAGTGGAAAAGGATGTTGTAGGAGAACTCACGCCAGCCCACCTCAGAGAGAAACTTGGCCTTGTTCTTCTCGGCGTCCGCAGGAAGAGTGCGATCAACCTCAGCCCAGATCTGATGGGGGCTTATTTCCCCAAAACGCAGGTGCGGACTGAGCCTCGATGTCGTCACCGGACCCGGCTCATCCCGTCGGTGATAGAGCTTCAGGGTGTTGTGGACAAAATCTTCAAGTCTCTGGT
>JAQBZV010000023.1 GCA_027728145.1 Actinomycetota bacterium
TAATGGGGTGACTGCTTACCCAAAGGCATATGACTAAACCCCATGACCCACACTGATCGTGTCAACGACGACGCACAGAGAAACCGGACTCGGTTGTCTGTTGCACCAGCACCAGGAGGCTCCGTGAGTTCCGCTACTGCAGAGAATCACACTTTCCTTGCTCGAGGAATGAAGATGTTTCTCATCGCCATTCTGGCCTTTGCCGGGGTTCTGTTTGCCTCTCCCGCGATGGCTGACACTGTCGGAGATGAGTACGAGAACAAAATCCTCGGAAACGTCAAGAACGAGGGAACTCCGCTCGAAGGAGTGAAAATCATTGTCGAGGGGAACGGCTACACCGCTGAGGTTGTGACCGATGGCGACGGCAAATGGTCCATTGGAGTGCCCGAGGCGGGTAGCTACCTCATAACGCTCGTAGAGGACACCCTGCCCGAAGGAATCGCCGTACTGGAGGGTGGCGCGACCCAGACCGTCGAATGGGGCTTCACTAACACCGTCGTGTGGAACTTCTTTATTGGCGAGGGCGAAAGAAACCCCACCAGCCAACTCGATCAATTCTTCATGCGGGTATTCGCAGGGTTGAACTTTGGTTTGTTACTGGGTCTCGCAGCTATAGGCCTCTCGCTGGTTTTTGGAACTACCGCGCTTCCCAACTTTGCCCACGGTGAAATGGTCACGATGGGCGCGCTTTTCACTCTGTTCCTCACACTTGCGGGTGTCCCTCTTCTCTTGTCTTTCCCCCTTGCGGTTGCGTTATCGGCGCTGTTTGGTTGGGGGCTCGATGCTGCGATTTGGGCTCCGCTGCGGGCCCGAGGAGTCGGCATCGTCCAGCTCATGATTGTGAGCATTGGCCTTTCTCTTACTTTCCGGTACATCACCCAGGCATTCTTGGGAGGAGGGACCGAGCAACTTCCAGGAGCACTGGGTTCGCCCGAAATCCCAATTTTCCGAACGGTCAGCCTGAGTGTGAACGACCTCATCAGTATGGGAGTGAGCCTCGTGGTGCTCATCGCCTTTGCTTTCTGGTTGCTTCGCAGCAAGATGGGGAAGGCAACCCGCGCGGTCTCCGATAACGCAGACCTTGCGGCCGCCTCAGGAATCAATGTCGACCAGGTGATTCGCGTGGTGTGGATCATGGCGGGTGGCCTGGCAGGCCTCGCCGGCATCCTGTGGGCTTACTTCCGCCCCGGTCTCAAATGGGACATGGGAGAGAAAATCCTCCTCTTCATCTTCGCTGCCGGAGTTCTTGGAGGGCTCGGAACTGCCTTTGGAGCCTTCGTGGGCGCCATGATTGTGGGGGTTCTTATCGAGACGTCAGCTCAATTCATCCCGTCCGACCTCAAGTACGTCGGTGCTTTGCTCGTCATGATCATCATCCTGCTCTTCCGCCCGCAGGGAATTTTGGGTAGACGAGAGCGAATAGGTTAGGGACCTTCACATGGACATCAATTCAATCTTCATCAACACAGCGCAGGCGCTGTTCAGCCCTGTCACGATTGCCTTCGCGATGGCGGCTCTGGGTCTTGCTATTCACTTCGGCTTCGTGGGACTCCTGAACTTCGGTATTGCCGGGTTTATGGCGGTGGGGGCTTATGGCTACGCAATCTCAACCTTGACCTTCGGATTCCCCTGGTGGGCGGCGTTCTTGGCTTCGATGGCAGCTTCGGCCCTGTTTGCCGTAATTCTGGGAATACCCACGCTTCAACTACGAGGAGATTATCTAGCGATAGTCACGATTGCCGCGGCAGAGATTGTTCGGTTATTGCTCCTCTCAACGACATGGATCAAGACAACGGGCTCTGCTGATGGTCTCGTTGCCTATGCCGACGACTTCCGGTCCATCAACCCTTTTCCCGACGGGACTTACGGGTTTGGGCCATGGAGTTACACCGCCAACCAGTTCTGGGTTCTTATATTTGCTCTCATCGTGCTCGCTTTGGCTGCATTGCTCCTATGGCGCCTGGTGCGAAGCCCCTGGGGTCGCGTCATTAAAGGTATTCGCGAGGACGAGGATGCTGTGCGCGCATTGGGCAAGAATGTTTTCGCCTACAAGATGCAGGCACTGGTCGTGGGAGGAATCGTTGCAGGTCTTGGAGGAGCTCTTTACGTGCTTCCCTCCTCAGCTAACCCGATGCTCTTTGCAACCTCTTTGACGTTCTTTGTCTGGACAGCGCTCCTTCTGGGCGGAGCTGCCACCGTTTTCGGACCGCTCCTGGGCGCAGTCATCTTCTGGGTGTTGCAAGCGTTCCTCGGCTCTCTACTGCCTGCCATGGCCGACGCCGGCCTTCTGGGAGCTCTATCTTCCGCTCAGGCAGGGGCTTTGCGCTTTGTTCTCGTGGGAATCCTCCTTGTGGTAATCGTTATCGTCAGGCCGCAAGGAATCGTTGGCGACAAGAGGGAGTTGACCTTTGTCCGGAAGTAAGCCACTCAAGAGGACCCCGCAGAAATCAACGGGGTTGCACATCGGGGATGCAAGCCCCGGCGTGAAAAAGGTCGACCCCATTCTTGTCGCCGATCACGTCTCCAGGAAGTTTGGCGGTCTGGTCGCTGTCGATGTTGAGCATGTAGAGATTCCACGCGGAGCCATTACCGCGCTCATCGGACCCAACGGTGCTGGAAAGACAACCCTCTTCAACCTGCTGACCGGTTTCGACAAGCCCGACACCGGTACATGGTCATTCTCAGGAAAAGACCTTGCGGGTGTCCCAGCTCACAAGGTTGCGAAAATGGGCCAGGTCCGGACATTCCAGCTGACGAAGGCACTAGGTTTGCTCACTGTTCTGGAGAACATGAAACTCGGCGCTAAAGACCAGACCGGTGAATCTCTCTTCCAGTCGATTTTCCCCTTTTTATGGAAAAAGCAAGAAGCCGAAATCGAAGAGCGAGCACTCGAAATTCTTGAACGCTTCAAGCTCCTCAAACTCAAAGACGATTTCGCGGCAAGCCTCTCAGGCGGCCAGCGGAAGCTTCTCGAAATGGCGCGTGCGCTCATGACCAAACCCACCTTGGTGATGTTGGATGAGCCGATGGCTGGCGTGAACCCAGCGCTCACAGAATCGCTCCTGGAGCACATTCTCGACCTCAAGACTGAGGGTATGACGGTACTTTTCGTGGAACACGACATGCACATGGTCCGTCACATTGCTGACTGGGTCATTGTCATGGCGGAAGGACGCATCATCGCAGAGGGTCCGCCAGAGGATGTCATGAAGGACGAAGCGGTCGTCGATGCGTACCTGGGAAGCCACCAGGATGTTGACCTTGGCGTCGTAACGGGACGAATTACTCTCCCGAAAGGAGAGAAGTAAAGCATGACCGATGAAAAGAATGTCGTCGTCAACGTCGACAACCTGGTTGCCGGCTACCTCCCCGGAGTCAACATCCTCAACGGATGTAATCTCATTGCGCGCCAAGGCGAGCTAATTGGGATTATTGGCCCGAATGGTGCTGGTAAGTCAACTCTTTTGAAGGCAATTTTCGGCCAGTCCAAAGTCCGTGAGGGCGCAGTTTTCTTGAATGGTGAAAACATCACTGGTCTCAAGGCCGACAAGCTTGTGGAGCGCGGGGTGGGCTACGTGCCTCAAAACAACAACGTCTTCCCCAGCCTCACTATTGAAGAGAACCTCCAAATGGGTGTGTACCAAAAACCCGACAAGTATGACGAGGGTCTAGAGCTCGTGACGAGCCTCTTTCCCGAATTAGGTTCACGCCTGAAGCAGCGTGCAGGCTCGCTCTCTGGTGGAGAGCGCCAAATGGTAGCGATGGGGCGCGCCCTCATGATGAGTCCTTCGGTGCTACTCCTTGATGAGCCTTCTGCCGGACTTTCACCGGTCAGACAGGACGAAGCATTCCTCCGCGTCTCGGATATCAATCAAGCCGGTGTGACAACCATCATGGTGGAGCAGAACGCCCGTCGATGCTTGCAAATCTGTGATCGTGGATACGTCCTGGATCAGGGTAAAGACGCAGTCACCGGAAGCGGCAGAGACCTCCTGAACGATCCCAAGGTGATTGAGCTCTATCTAGGGTCCCTCGGCGCCTAGAGAGGCTCCCACAACCCGAAGTCCCTGCTTCAGCGAAGTCTTTGCTGCGGACTGCTGGGGCGGCGCTCCCTACTAACCATGCTTCCTCGTCAGTGAGGTCATCAGTGATCCATCTCTCACTGGCCCAGAACGACACAGAGACAAGCAAAAGGCCCCGGCTGTTACGCCGGGGCCTTTCGCGTCTGACAACTGTCAGCTAGCGCTCATCAAATTAGTTGATGGGTGCGTAGGTGTTGTCCTCTGCGTACTGGTAGATACCAATCGCAGCTTCGGTGGGGTCACCGTTGTCGCCGAAGGCGATTCCGCCGGAGAGGCCGTCATAGTCAGCCACTCCACCACCGTTGATGATGTCTGCACAGGCAGCGAAGGAGGTGCACTTCTCGCCACCACCGGAGCCACCGGAGACTTCCTGCATCTTGTCTGCAATTGCACGAGAGTCGGTAGAACCGGCTGCGAGTGCTGCAAGAGCAACGAGGACCACTGCGTCGTAAGACTCAGTGCTGTACGCCCAGACGTCGTCACCGAACAAAGAGGGGTTACCCATCTCCATCCAGACAGCGTCAGCGCGCTCCTTGTAGTCGTCAGAGATGCTGGTCGAAGTAGGACCAGGCAGAGTTCCCTTAGAACCGGTCAGGGTTCCTGCGGGGAAGTCCTCTGAGTAGTTGGCCAAGTTACCGTCCGTGAAGTACATGTTGGCGTTGGGGAACCCAGCGGCAACGATCTCAGGGACAGCAGTCTTGGTCTCATCGAAGAGGATGACAACAAGGGCATCGGGGTCAAGTGCAACAACCTCGTTGACCTGAGAGGTCAGGTTGGTGTCACCAGTGTTCACCGAAGCGGAACCGAGAACGGTACCACCGGCGGCCTCAAATGCCTTGGTTGCTTCTTCCTGAAGAGTGATGCCGTAGGCGTCATTCAGAGTCAAGAATGCGGCAGTCTCGTGCCCATCGGCGGCGAGGAGCTGACCCAGTGCCTCACCCTGCAGGAAGTCTGCAGGAGCGGTGCGGTAGTACAGTCCGTCGTCGTCGTAGTCAGAGAGAGTAGTGGAGGTGTTCGCAGGAGAAATCTGCAGAACGCCTGCTTCCTTGGTCACCTGATCGATGAAGGACAGGGACACACTCGAGGATGCAGCACCCACGATTGCAGAAACGCCCTCGTTCAGAAGACGGGGGATTTCTGTTTCGTATGCCTTGTTGTCGAGGTCACCGGAGTCACCATAAACAACCTCAATGCTGATTCCAGCATCTGCGGCGTTGATGTCTGCAGCTGCGAGAGCTACACCTGCTTCTTCGGGTGGTCCGAGGAATGCAAGAGAACCGGTGACGGGCAGAGCCGTTCCGATTTTCAGATCCAAAGACTCAACCGCAGCAGAAGTTTCTGCCTCGGCGACCTCTGGAGCTGCTTCTTCAGCGGCTGCACAGCCGCTGAGCACTAGCGCGGAGGCAGCGAGAATGGCAAAACCACTCCCAGCCTTCGTAAATACGCTCATGATGCTCCTTTATTGTTTACTTGGTGTAAAGAAAGTGGCCATGCCAAACACAGCCACAAGTAACTAACGTAGGGCTTATTCGGTATGGAGACAAGCCAGTTTGGTTACATCCGTGTAACGGGCTGAACCCAGATAAACCGGCAGAAATCCCAAAACTCAGTAATTAGCGGGGTTAAGCAATCGGTTGCGCCGATGGGACAGCGCATCAACACTAAGAATCACCAGAGCAACCCAGACTAAAGAGAAGCCAATCCAACGCTCTAAGGGCATTGGCTCACCCATAATGGCCACCCCGAAGGTGAACTGCATAATGGGCGCCAGGTACTGCATCAGACCAATAATTGACAGCGGAAGACGCCTCGCCGCAGCGCCAAAGAACAGCAGCGGTATCGACGTCACCGCTCCCGCCATGAGGAGCAACGCCGTGTGCCACGGCCCCAGTGTGCCGAGGCTCAGACCACTGGTGAGATACACCCACCCCAGTAATCCCAGTGCAATCGGGGTGAGCCAGAGGGTTTCCAGAGTCAAGCTGTCCAAAGACTTGACAGCGGGTCCCATCCGGTTTTTTACAAACCCGTAAAACCCGAAGGAAAACGCAAGAGTGAGCGAAATAACGGGGACCGACCCATAGCCCACGGCCAAGACGACCACTGCCGCGACCGCAAGGCTGAGAGCACCCCACTGCAGTGGCCGAAGTTTCTCTTTGAGGACAATCACACCCAATGCCACGGTGACCAGCGGGTTGATGAAATACCCCAGCGCTGCCTCCACAATGAATTGATTCAGCGACGCGTAGACATACACCGACCAGTTGATCAAGATCAGCACTGCAGCCAGCGCGGAAAGCTTCAGAATGTTGCGATCACGCAGTAGCGCGGTTGTCCGCGACAGTCGCCGCATGACGGCCAAGATCACGAGGCAAAAAACTAGCGACAAAACAATACGCAACGCCAAAATTTCGACCGGCCCGCTGGGGTCCAGGGCAACAAAATAGGCGGGCAGTAAGCCCCAGAGCCCATAGGCTGCAGCAGCGGCAAGAAAGCCGTCTCGCTGGCGGGTAGACTCATGCACCGCCTCAGGCTATACCCGCAATTTCGCCGTTAACACCAGAAGGCCCACACAGCGTGTGGGCCTTCTTTTACAGTTGTGTTTGCTCTTAGCGCTCCACGATGGCAAGCACGTCGCGAGCCGACAGGACGAGATACTCGTCTGCGCCGAACTTCACTTCGGTGCCGCCGTACTTCGAGTAGAGCACACGATTTCCCACAGCAACATCCATGGGAACTCGGTTGCCGTTGTCATCGAAGCGACCTGGACCTACCGCGACAACTTCGCCTTCCTGAGGCTTCTCTTTCGCGGTGTCAGGAATGACCAAACCAGAAGCAGTGGTCTGCTCTGCTTCGACCTGCTTGATCACGATGCGATCTTCGAGCGGTTTGATGGAGACCGACACGGTTGACCTCTTTCTGAGACTCTTAGTTAGCACACTCACTATTCGAGTGCTAACACAACTGTAGCGAACCCATTAGCACTCGCGCAATACGAGTGCCAGTTCGTGTCGCACTGACAGAATGGCTGTGTGGAGCGAAGCGAACTGGAAGCACTGCTCACCCCGGAATCTTTGGCCCTTCTGGCGAGTATCGATGAGCCCCATTCACCCGATGATGTAGTGGCTCGCGTCTCACAGTTGCGAAAAAAAGGGCACTCCCTGGCAACGGTCAGTGCCGTCATGGGACAACTCGCGCTGCGCTCCAAAGCGAGAGAGAAGTTCGGCGAATTTGCCCACCGGATGCTCTTCTCGCGGGAAGCTCTCGAGGTTGCCTCCCGTCTCGAGGTGTCGAGTCATCACGCCGAAAGGTTCCTGAGCGCAGGAATTTCCTCCGTCACCGATGCGGGCTGTGGTCTCGGCGGTGACTCCATTGCCTGTGCGGGAGCCGGCCTGAGTGTGCGGGCCCTCGAGAAAGACGAAACCACGGCGGCACTGGCCGCTTACAACCTGCAACCCTTTGACACTGTTCAGGTGGAACATGCCGACGCCACCGAAGCTGACCTGTCTGGTGCCGAGGCCTTGTGGTTCGACCCCGCCAGGCGAGAGGGCAGTGTCCGTTTTCAGAACCCCGATGACTGGTCACCCTCACTCGAGTGGGTGTTTGAGCACGCAACCAGAGTTCCCACCGGTATCAAGCTCGCGCCAGGAATGGATCGCTCCCTGATCCCCGAGGGATGTGAGGCCCAGTGGGTGTCCTGGAAAGGCAGCGTGGTGGAAATGGTCCTGTGGACTGGCGTCCTCGCCAGGGAGGGAATCACCCGGAGCGCGCTCGTGCTCCGCGAGGGCGGTGGAGCAGAGATTACGGGGCCTGCTGACTCACCGGATGCACCCGTGGGGGAACTCCAGGAGTATCTGCTGGAGCCTGACGGCGCCGTCATTCGCGCTCGCCTTATCGGAGACCTCGCTCGCACCCATGATGCTCAGATGATTGATTCAACCATCGCCTATATGACCAGTCCGCACCGGGTGAGCTCTCCTATGGTGCAGTGTTTCCGAGTGCGCGAGAGTGTGCCCTACTCGACCAAGAACGTCCACAGTCTCATTGCGGGCGCGGGCCTTGGCGCCGTGGAAATCAAGAAACGAGGAATCGACCTTGACCCGGCGGCTCTGCGCACAACTCTTCCCTTGGAAGGAAAAGCCACTGCGACCCTCATTCTCACGCGCGTGGCAGGCACAAAGACCGCAATCCTCGCGGACCGGGTGGCTTAGTCAGAGAGAACGAATCCCGTGCTGACCAAAAACGCCAGAACAATGGGCAGTGCGACCAAAACCAGGATTGCGGTGCTGACCACCACAGCCACATAACTCAGTCCCAGACCGATGCTGGCTCGAATTCGGCTCACCGGGTCACCCCGCTTGGCTATGTGGCCGACAATGATGCCCACAATCGCCGGAAGAGCCCCCACCCCGAACACCGGAGCAAAAAGAATGCTGAAAACTCCCAGTCCCAGGGCGACCCGGGACACTGTGCTACCAGCCTTGGGTTCTGTGGGCTTCGGCAGTGTGCCCGTGCGCTCGAGGGAAATCTCAGAGACCGAGACCTCGGTGATGGTCTCAGGAGTGTCCTTATCCGAAGGCTGCACCTGGTCGCTCATATTCCAAGACTACCGAGGTGACCCTAGAGCTGGATGATGGCGGGCGAGAGCGTCGAGAACACCCCACTGGTGAGCGAGGAAGGCTCAAAGCCCGCCATCATGCGCTGTGCCCCCAAGGCGGCAATCATCGCCCCGTTGTCGGTACAGAGTGACAGTGGTGGCACCCGAAGCTCAATACCGGCTGCTTCACACCGCTCCTGAGCGAGACCCCTGACTCGGGAGTTTGCTGCTACACCGCCACCCAACAGCAAGCGCGGAATGTCGTGGTCCTGGCACGCCTGAACAGATTTGCTGATCAGCACATCCGCAACGGCCTCCTGGAACGAACTGGCAATGGAGGGGACATCGAGGGTCTCACCACGCGCGGTAGCGGATTCGACATATCGGGCAACCGCGGTCTTGAGTCCTGAGAACGAGAAGTTATAGCGGTGCTTCTCCTGGTCTTTCTGCGCGGTGAGCCCCCGGGGGAACCGAACACTCTCTGGGTCGCCCTCTTTCGCAATTCGATCAATCTCAGGGCCACCGGGATACACCAAACCCAACACCCGAGCGACCTTGTCAAACGCTTCGCCGGCGGCGTCATCGATGGTCTCCCCCAACAGCTGGACGTCGCTCACGAGGTCCCGCACCAGCAACAGCGAGGTGTGACCACCCGACACCAGTAGCGCAATCGTGGGAGTTTCCAAAGTGTCCTCGCCCTCTCGTAAACACTCCACTCCCACGTGGCCGACGAGGTGATTCACGGCATAGAGGGGCACACCCAAACTGACCGCTAAGGCTTTAGCCGCCCCCACGCCCACCATGAGAGCCCCGGCAAGACCCGGCCCACTGGTGACAGCGATGCCGTCCAGGTCGGAATACGCAACCCCCGCTTTCGCCAGAGCGTCCGCGAGAACCTGCGGCAGTGCCTCCAAATGGGCCCTGGCCGCTACTTCGGGAACCACACCGCCATAGCGGGCGTGCTCCTCCATCGAGG
>JAQBZV010000024.1 GCA_027728145.1 Actinomycetota bacterium
AAGGTCAAGACTTTGAAAAAGCCGCCTCCCTGCGAGATGAAGAGAAAACTCTTCTGGGTGAGCGCCTTCAGTTAGAAAAGAAGTGGCGCAGTGGCGAGGCCGGCGGGACCGGCGTTGTCGACGAGGGCGTGATCGCCGAGGTTCTCGCTGCGGCCACCGGTATCCCGGTGTTCAAGCTGACTGAGGAAGAAACAGCCCGCCTGATGTTCATGGAGAAGGCTCTGCACCAGCGCGTGATTGGTCAGGAGCAGGCAATTTCGGTTCTGTCCAAGACCATTCGCCGGACGCGTGCGGGTCTGAAAGACCCGAAGCGTCCCAGCGGTTCGTTCATCTTCGCCGGTCCTACCGGCGTAGGAAAGACGGAGCTTGCGAAGGCTTTGGCTGAGTTCCTCTTCGATGATGAGGACGCGCTGATTGCTTTGGACATGTCTGAGTTCGGCGAGAAGCACACAGTGTCACGACTGTTTGGTGCCCCTCCCGGATTCGTGGGCTTCGAAGACGGCGGTCAGCTGACCGAGAAGGTTCGCCGCAAGCCCTTCAGCGTTGTGCTCTTTGACGAGATCGAGAAAGCTCACCCGGACATCTTCAACTCCCTGTTGCAGGTGTTGGAGGAGGGTCGTCTCACGGATGGTCAAGGACGCGTGGTGGACTTCAAGAACACCGTCATCATCATGACCACAAACCTTGGAACCAAGGACATCACCGGTGGTCCGGTCGGGTTCACCCTGGAGGGTGACACCGAAGCCAGCTACCAGTCCATGCGCGCCAAGGTGGTGGAGGAGCTGAAGAAGAACTTCAAGCCTGAGTTCCTCAACCGCGTGGATGAGACCATTGTGTTCCCGCAGCTCAACCAGGACGAGCTGATGCAAATCGTGCACTTGTTCATCAAGCGACTCGGTGACCGTTTGCTGGATCGCGACATGACGATGAGCGTGTCCGATGAGGCGAAGAAGCAGCTGATTACTCTCGGGTGGGACCCCACGATGGGTGCCAGGCCGCTACGCAGGGCTGTCCAGCAAAGCGTGGAGGACCCATTGAGTGAGCGTATTCTCCAGGGTGAGTTGAACCCTGGTGAGCACATCACGGTTGACTTCGATGGCACCGAGTTCACCTTCGTGAGCAAGAAGCGCAAAGAGGAGCCACTCGAGGCCGGAGTGCTGGAGTCCTAAGCGCTACGCTTTCCTGGTGACCCCGGCAGAGCAGTGGACTATTCGACGTGCGCGCACGTCGGATATCCGCGCCATTGCCTCCCTGATTGAACCCCTCGTTGAGGCGCGGGTTCTTCTGGGTAAGGACCTTGTTGTTCTCTACGAATCGGTGCAAGAGTTCACCGTTGCCACACATTCTTCGGGCGAAATTGTGGGGTGTGGGGCTCTCCATGTTTTTTGGGAGAACCTGGGTGAAATCAGGACGCTTGCGGTGTCACCCGAGCATGTGGGGCAAGGCATTGGCGCCGCCGTCGTGACGGCGCTGGAGGAGCAAGCTCGAGAGTTGGGGCTTTCCACGCTCTTTTGCTTGACCTTTGAGGTGGACTTCTTCACACGTCACGGGTTCCACATCCAAGACGACCCGATTGTGGATCCCGAAATCTATCTGGAGCTGGTGCGCTCCCCCGATGAGGGTGTTGCCGAGTTCCTCGATTTGGCTCGCGTGAAGCCCAACACGTTGGGAAATTCGCGTCTCGTCAAAGACCTTGGTTAAACCTGCAAGTTCCTAGGCTCGCCGGCGCTAAGCCCCTGGATTTACACCCTCCAGTCGTACCCTAGGGCTATGTCACAGGCTCAGCGCTCGCTTCCCGCCTCGGTCTATTGGCGGCGACGGCTTGTCGTGCTGGGTGGATTGCTCGCCGTCATCGCGGTCATCGTTCTCATCGTGGTGCGGCCTGGGTTTGGAACAACGGCGGAGCCCGTCGAAGAGGTTGCAGAGGAACTGGCCTTTGAGGAGGTACCCAACTGTCTCCCCAGCCAGCTCGAAATCACCGCCCGAACCGACCAATCCAGCTATGACTCTGGATTGAATCCTCAGTTGTGGATGGGCGTCAAGAATGTATCGACCGTGGAGTGCAAGGTCAACGCGGGGACGGACGTGCAAAAGTACGTCATTTCCTCAGGGCCCGACCTCATCTGGTCCTCGGATGATTGCCAGACCGATGCTGTTCCGTATGAGCTCACCCTCGCTCCCGGTTCAGAGCAAGAGACCACCTCTATTCCCTGGGATCGCACCCGCTCAACACCCGACACCTGCGACGGTGAACGCCCCGTGATGCCAGCAGGTGGCGCGAGCTATCACCTCTCGGTTCAGCTGGGAAGCCTCGAGTCAGCCGAAACCAAGCAGTTCCTGCTGAACTAAAAAGTAGGCTGTTTTTGCTTCTTCGGGCTGCCAGAGAACGCCCTCGTGATGGCTTCGTGAATGCTGGCAGTCGAGTGGTCCAGCACGGAGGAAAAGCCTAAGCGCGCGGCTTCCGACGCGCGCTGTGGCGCCTGAGTCACCGCTCGAATTTCTCCCGCAAGGCTGATTTCACCGATTGCGGCCATCTCCTGAGACAGCGGAATGTCTTTGGCGGCACTCGCTATGGCAAGGGCAATGGCCAAGTCTGTGGCTGGCTCGTACACCTTGATTCCCCCGACGGTCGACACATACACATCCGCTTGGGAGACCGGGAGCCCCGCTCGTCTTTCCAGTACCGCCAAAATCATGGCCACGCGGGATGACTCCACCCCGTTCACCACCCGTCGAGGTTGAGCGGCAGTGCTGGGAACAACGAGCGCCTGTATCTCAACGGGGAGCGCGCGCTTGCCTTCCAAGGCAATGGTGGTGCACGTCCCGCTCACAGCCTTCGTGGTGTGGGAGCGAAACAGTGAGCTGGGGTCGGGGACCTCGATGATGCCCTCGCCACTCATTTCGAAGCAGCCCACTTCATCCGTGGGACCAAACCTGTTCTTTAGAGCCCTGACGAATCGGAGTGACGTTTGACGATCTCCCTCAAAGTGGCAGACCACATCGACAAGATGCTCCAGTGTCCTGGGGCCTGCGACCTGACCGTCTTTGGTCACGTGCCCCACCATGATGATGGGCAAGTTGGAGTTCTTGGCCACCCGAATCAAGGTGGCAGCCACTTCCCTGACCTGGGCAACGCCGCCGGCGGAGCTGTCCAAAACACCGGAGGACACGGTCTGGATGGAGTCGATAATCAACAGTTCGGGATGGACCTGGTCAATATGCCCGAGGACTCCACCGAGATCCGTTTCGTTGGCGAGGAAAAGGTTGTCATCGAGACCGTTGGTCCGAGACGCGCGCAAATACACCTGTCCGGCGGACTCTTCCGCGCTGACATAGAGAACCCTCTTGCCGCCCTGAGCTGCTTTAGCTGCAACATCGAGAAGGAGGGTTGATTTGCCCACTCCTGGCTCACCGGAAAGTAAGACAACAGCACCGGGGACAATCCCGCCACCCAGAACGCGGTCAAACTCGCTCACGCCGGTGGGGACGTGACCGCTCTCGCTCCCGGTGTGTTCTGTGATGGGTTTGGCAATCCGATCAGCGCTCGGAACCACGGCAACGGCTTGGCGGGACGCGCTCGTGGGGGCGCCCACTTCGACCACGGTTCCCCACGATTGGCACTCCCCGCACCGACCCACCCACTTGAGTGTGGTCCACCCGCATTCGTCACAACGATAGGGAGACTCGGTTTTTGCCATGCCATGAGCCTAAAGCTCCCCACTGACCGAGGCTGAAGGCGTGAGGGGTGTCTGTGTAAACTAGCGGGCGGTACCGTGTCCGAGCGGCCGAAGGTGCAACTCTCGAAAAGTTGTGTGGGTGCAAGCCCACCGTGGGTTCAAATCCCACCGGTACCGCCAGTTTTTCCACTTCTAGACTGTGGGTATGGCTGTCTACAAGGTCCTGCTGTTCTACTGCTTCACCCCGCTCGCGGACCCTGACGCCCTCCGCCTGTGGCAGCGAGACCTTTGTGAGTCTTTGGGTCTGGGCGGACGCATCATTATCGCGCCCCACGGAATCAATGCCACGGTGGGCGGTGAGTTATCGGCGGTCAAGAAATATTGGCGAAAAACACGCGAATTTGCGCCGTTTCGAGACGTTGACGTCAAATGGAGCGACGGAAGCGGCCCGAGGGATTTTCCCCGGCTTAAGGTTCGCGTCCGCGAGGAACTCGTCGGATTTGGGGCTCCCCAGGAAGTCTCTGTGGATGACCAAGGGGTGACCGGCGGTGGCCAGCACCTCACGCCGGAGCAACTTCACGAGCTGGTCGAGCAGAAGCAGGTGACCTTCTTCGATGGTCGCAATAAGTGGGAGGCGGACATTGGCAGGTTCACCGGTGCCATCGTTCCCGACACACGGACCTCCCATGATTTTGTGCGCGAACTCGACAGCGGAAAGTATGACCACCTGAAGGACCAGCCGGTGGTCACCTACTGCACCGGCGGCGTTCGATGCGAAGTGCTCTCCGCGATGATGATCAGGCGGGGCTTCCAGGAGGTATATCAACTAGCCGGTGGCATCGTCCGCTACGGAGAAAAGTATGGTGACTCGGGTCTGTGGGAGGGCTCGCTCTATGTGTTTGACAACCGCAAAGCGGTCACTTTCTCGCCAGAATCGGCCGTGATCGGGCGGTGCAGTCTCTGTGGTGAGCCGTCGTCCCGGATGGAAAACTGCTCAAGCCTTTCGTGCACCACTGAGTCCGTTATCTGTGACTCCTGTGCTGAAAGAGTTTTTCTCTGCGAGGAGGATCGGGCTGTGGCCACTGTCACGGGCTAGATCCCGGAGACTCCCAGAACTGTTCCAACTCCCCAGGTCAAGAGCAGTGCGAAGGTTCCTCCTGCGAGAACCCGGAACACGGGCCTCAGCGGAGGACTATTTCCGAGACGAGCTCCCACCCACCCGGTGATGGCGAGAGCAAGCAAGCTTGCTCCAAAAGCGAGAGGGATACGCCATCCGTCCGGAGGCAGTGTGATGGCCAGCATGGGGAGTGTGGCACCCGCGAGAAAGGCCAACGCTGAGGAGAACGCAGCGTGCCAGGGGTTCGTCAGCCCTCGTTCATCGATACCGAGCTCTGCCTCCAAATGGGCGCTAATCGCGTCGTGAGCGGTCAGCTCCTTCGCCACGAGACGAGCGGTGCTAGCGGTGAGGCCCTTGGCTTGATATATCTCAGCAAGCTCGAGGAGCTCTTCGTCGGGTTGATCAATCAGCTCCTGACGCTCGCGAGCAATCAGGGCTCTCTCGCTGTCGCGCTGAGAGGAGACCGACACGTATTCACCAGCCGCCATAGAAATCGAGCCGGCGACGATTCCCGCCACCCCCGCAATCAAAATTGTCCGAATATCACTTGTCGCTGCTGCGACACCGACGACCAGGGCCGCGATCGACACAATGCCGTCGTTGGCACCCAAAATTCCTGCGCGGAGCCAATTGAGTCGGGATGCGAAGGTCACCCGGTGGGGTTCAAATCTTTCGCTCTCACTCACCCCGCAAGTCTATGGGGCGCCTAGGTTCAGGGCTCTACACTCGAGAGGAGCGAAAGAAGGCACCGTGCGCGAAACCCCACACGATGAGCCCCGCGGGCGTGGGCGGGTGGTCAGGTCCGGGAATCACCACACAGGTCTCGTTGCTGTTGTGGCAGTGGTGGCGCTTGTCGTGGGTGCTGCGGTCCAGATAGCTTTCCCCCCAACTCCTCGCACCCTGATTGTGTTGAGTGATCCCGCGGGGAATTCCGCTGAGGCTTTTGGTGACATAGCTCTCTTCGTGGAGTACGACTATCTCCCCGGCAGTGGTCTCTCTGATGTCGCCGGGTCGGGATCGGTGTATGAGTTGCAACTCCCGGGTGATCCCGTGGACC
Organism: Actinomycetota bacterium; assembly: GCA_027728145.1. Lineage (GTDB taxonomy): Bacteria > Actinomycetota > Actinomycetes > Actinomycetales > Microbacteriaceae > Pontimonas. The sequence goes on from JAQBZV010000024.1 coordinate 5,852, forward strand.
TTCTCACGGAGTTGGGGAGTGTCTATGGAGTGGAGGGGCAGGCCGGACCGAGTCAGTTTTTCGATGAGATGTGGCCGGGTTATGTTCTCGGGCCCGAGGACTGGAGTGGCCCCACCCTAAACCTCACCTGGAGCGGAACAGGACCCTGGTACTACAGCAACCCCGCCGCCTATCAGGAGCCCACCTGCCGGGAGGTTCCCTCCGAGGAGGGCTCCGAGGAGCTGGGCGGGTCTGAGTGTGAGAACCCCGAGCCCAGTGGACCGCTGCCCAGTCTTGAGGAGGCCACACGCATGGCTGTTGAGTTACTCCAGAAATCAGGTCTCGATGTCACCGAGTCGGACATCACCGTGTTGGCCGATGATGAGTGGGGGGTTGGCTTGAGCGCCATCCAGCAACTCGAAGGTGCCGACACCGCGTTGGAGTGGAGTGTGTTCTTTGGTCCGGGGCCAACTCTGGCGTCGGTGTCGGGTCACGCGGCAACCCCGGTGTCTCGCGGAGAGTTCAGCACGGTGAGCCCTTTGGTTGCCCTGGAAAGACTGGCCTCTGGTCAATGGTGGGGAAGCCCCGCACCCCTCTATCACTCGGGCTTTGACAGTGTCTTCACTGAGGGTCTTGCGGTGGAGGAATCCTATTACCCAGAGCCCGGTGAGGTCATCACTTTGACGGTCGAGAGTTCCGAAGAAGCCCCACTACTGGTGTGGGATGCCTCGGGAACCGCGTGGCTGGTCCCCGGCTACATCATGAGACACGGCAGCGAGCCGTGGAATGCGTCCGCAGTCATTTCTGTGGAGGAGGGTGTCATTGCGCTGCCTGAACCCACGATGATGGACATCATGCCGTTGCCGGAGGGAGAGCAATCATGACGACTCGAAAACTAGGTCCCTGGGAGGTGTTCCCCATCGGATTGGGGTGCATGAATGTGTCCTGGCCAAGGGGCGCTGCCGTGGAGGAAGAAACTCGGAGAACTAGTGCAACTCCGGGAATTCAGGCGGGACTCGACGCGGGGGTAACCCTGCTCGATACAGCCGACATCTACGCACCTGCGTGGAACCAGGTGGGCCACAACGAGGAATTCGTGGCACAGGCGCTCTCGACGTGGGAAGCAGACCCAGCACGGAAAAAGAAGGTACTTATTGCCACCAAAGGTGGCATCACCCGAAGCGATGGTGAGAAGTGGGGCCGCAACGGGAGCCTCGAGTATCTGGTGGGAGCGGCAGAGAGCTCCCGCGATCGCCTCGGTGTTGAGGTGATTGACCTGTGGCAACATCACAGGCTCGACCCATCCCTGCCCTTTGAGACGCAATTTGAGAACGTTCTCGAGCTCAAAAGTCGAGGAATTGTGAGGGAGGTCGGGGTCTCGAACTACAACGCCGCGCAACTCACCAAAGCTCTCGATATCGGAGGTGGCCCTGATCAGGGTGGCCTGATTTCGGTGCAGAACGAGTTCAGCCCGATGTATCGCCACGATCTTGAGGTGTTGGAAATCTGTGAAAACCACGGCATCGCGTTCCTGCCCTGGTCACCACTCGGTGGGTCCAAGAAGGTGAACCTAATCACCTCGGGTGAGGCGGGTGACTTCGTGAGTGTGGCTGGCGAGAAAAATGTGACGCCGGAGGCGCTCGTTCTCGCGTGGTTACTGGCCTACTCGCCGGTGATTATTCCCATTCCCGGGGCAACGAGGGCGGAGACCATCCGCGACTCGGTGTCGGCTGCTGATATCGAGCTCACCGGGGCCGAGGTCGAAGCCCTCACCGCATCCTTGCCCGAGAGCCTGCCTCGCTCTGAAGAGCTCGAGCCAAGTCCCCCATTTCGGGGATAACCCTTAGGTTCCCGAGCTCACGGGGGCTATCTCGGCTGCGCCGAGAATGCGCCACCCCTGGTCGGTGTTGATCAGCTCGTAGTAGTAGGTGAAGACTCCGCCAGAGACTGTTCGCACCGTGACCACCGTGTTGCCGAGGTCCTGGGGAAAGAGAACGCAGTCGCTGAGAGTGTGGGAGCGCGCCTCCAGCAGGCTGGAGTAGCCATCTTGGATGACAACCTCGAAGTTTTCCAGCGGAACATTCATCTGGAATGCGGGAGCCGCCCATTCGTAGGCACCGGCGTAGTCTCCCGCTCGGAGGGCATTGATTTGTGCGCCAATGGACTGACTCATGGCTCGCTCGTTGTCCACGTCACAGGGTCCAGGCGCAGAGGGAACAGATGGCTCTGTGGTTTCTTCCTCAACGGGCGGTGCTGGCGGAGAGGCGTCCCGGGGAGCCTCACCAGCGCAGGACGAGAGCACGATAGCGATTACTACTGCCCAGGGTGCGAGCTTCATGTTCTCTCCTTTCGCGCCATCACTCTCCCAGGCGGAACTGAACGTTTGTGGGGTGCCGCTGATTCAGGAGTAAGTTTTGAGGAGTGAACGCACTCATTCGCTTTATTACCGGACCCAAGACCGCCTGGGTCACGCTCCTCATCGGGCTGATTTTTGCCGTGCTGGCGTTCACGGTATTTGCCGCCGAGGAAACTAACGTCAGTCCCGACACGGGCCTTCCTGATGACTCGGAAGTCATTCTGGTGGAGCAGGCGTTGGCCGAGATGCCGGGGTCCGAGGGCACGGCAACAGTGGTGGTCCTGGCGAAGTCCTCTGGTGAATTCACCGATGACGACGTCACCTGGCTCCAGGGTGAGTTTGATCCCATGATTCAGATGCCCACCGGAGGCGTCAACGAGCTCTTCACCGAGTTCAGCAATGTGGAGGTGATGGGGGAACTGTTCGTTCCACCGGCGACCATCTCGGAGGACAACACAACCGCCGTCCTCACTATCCCCATGGACGAAATCGACGATGTCGATGAGCAGGCTGAGCGCATCGCCGAGATCAGGGCGCTCGTCGCGGAAGACGCCCCCAACGGAATTAGCGCATATGTGACCGGTCCCGAGGGGTTCCAGGTTGACCTTGCCGGTGTCTTTGCGGGCGCAGATTTCACCCTTTTGCTCGCCACCGTGCTGATAGTGATTTTCCTTTTGCTGGTGACCTATCGAAGCCCGATTCTGTGGATTGTTCCGCTCCTTGTGGTGGGGACTGCCGATGGGATGGCAGGTCAAATCGGTCGGAACGTCGCTGCGTTTTTTAATATCACTGCGGACGGTTCAATCACCGGGATTTTGTCAGTCCTTGTGTTTGGTGCGGGGACCAACTACGCCCTTTTGCTCATCGCTCGCTATAAAGAAGAACTCCTCACGATTGAAGACCGCCATGAGGCCATGGCCACGGCGGTCAAGGGTGCTGGGCCAGCCATTCTGGCGTCCGGTGGAACGGTGGCTCTGGCTCTGTTGACCCTGAGTTTTGCGGAGCTGGGTGGGAACCGGGCTTTGGGTCTCGTCTGCGCGAGTGGAATTGTGGTCGCGATGATTGCGGCTCTCGGCGTTTTGCCGGCGGCCATTGTGGTGTTTGGTCGAGGACTGTTCTGGCCTTTTGTTCCCCGCTTTGGCGGAGTCAACAAGTCAGAGACGGGGTGGTGGGCGAAGCTCGGTAAGGGTGTGAGCAAGCGCCCCATCACGGTTGCCATCCTCGGAATCGCAGTTCTCGGAGGCCTCAGTGCGGGAGCCACCGGCATCACCATTGGTCTTCCCGAGACGGAGCAATTCCGCGTGAAGCCGGAAGCGGTTCTCGGAATTGAGGTGTTGGCCGAAGCGTTCCCCGCGGGCGCTAGTGCACCGACCCAGGTCATCGCCGTGAACGATCGCGCGGAGGACGTTGTCGAGGCCGCCTTGAAGGCACCGTTGGTTGCTAGTGCCGAAATTGTGAATCA
>JAQBZV010000025.1 GCA_027728145.1 Actinomycetota bacterium
CGACATTCCGGTTCGAGTCGGCCGCACCGGTATCCCGTCTCGTCGACTGGGTTTTCGACACCTCGACTTTTCCCACTATGTGGGGGCAATTGACGATGTTCCCGGGCTTTTCGATGTCATCGTCATCGATGGCCGAGCGCGCGAGGCCTGCTTGGACAAAGCCCTCACCAGGCTGAGCCCAGGCGGAATCATCCTGTTCGACAACACCAACCGGCTCCGCTATAGAGCTGCCCTCGCGCGCTACCGACACATGGTGAGCGTGAGCTCCGATATTGGGTTGACCCCGATTCTGATGTGGCCGTCACGGACCTCTATAGTCCGACTCACTCCCGACTACGCGGCAAGCGCTGAGGCAACACCCACCGTGGAGAGCGCACGGTCGTAGTAGCGAAGCAACGCTTCGTTGTTTTTCTCCCAAGTCTTCCCCGCCACAGCGCGCCTCGCGTTCTGGGACATCTCGTGGCGGAGGTGGTCGTCCTGGGTGAGTGTCCACACCGCGTCCCGAAAAGCCCCCCACTGCGTGTGGTCAACCAGATAGCCATCAATGCCCTCTCGAATCAGGTGGCGTTGCCCACCCTTCGAGGGAGCAATGACGGGCAAACCGGAGGCGTGAGCCTCCTGGATTGTTTGACCGAAAGTCTCTTCTGTCCCGCAGTGCACGAACACATCCATGGCCGCATAAGCGTCGGCAAGTTCCTCGCCGGAGAGGCGACCGGTAAAGGTCACCGGGTATCCAGCAAACCGGTCCTCTAACTCGGGGCGATCGGGGCCATCCCCGACAATCACGACTCGAGTATTCGGGATTCCACACACCTCGATGAGCCTCGCGACCTGCTTCTCCGGAGCGAGCCTGCCCACATATCCGATGATGCGTTCGCCATCGGGGGCGAAGCGCTCTCGGAGTGCGCGGACGGAGGCACTGGTGCGGCGCTCGGGGTGGAAGAGCTCCGCGTCTACTCCCCTGCCCCACAGCTCCACAGTGTCGATGCCGATTTTGTGCAGAAAATCTTTCCCATCCTGGGTTGGAGCGAGGCTGATCGTGGCGGGGCGGTGAATTGCTGCCGTAATGGCTTCGAGAATCGGGCCAGCAAACTCCAGACCGTAGCGCTCCATATAGCCGGCGACATCGGTTTGATACACCGCGACTGAGGGAATTCCCTTTTTTGCTGCGTACGCAATGGATTGCCCACCCAACCAAAAGGGTGCTGCGGCGTGAATGAGGTCAGGGGCAAACCGATCCAGCGTCTGGGTGATCGCGGGCGTGGGAATTGCCACCGGAAAACCACCGAGGGGAACAAAAGGACTGGTCACCACGGGAAAACCTTCGTGCTCCGGCGACTCTGACGTGGGTGCGACGATGAGCACCTTGTGTCCCTGAGCTTTGAGCGTCTCCACCACCCTCAGCACGGAGTTCGTGACCCCGTTGAGGGAGGGCAGGAAAGATTCCGTGACGAGGGCAACTCTCATCCGCTGGCCTCCGCGAGGTGCCGCTCACGACCCACTGCCTGGTAATACCGTGCATAGTCCAATGAAGACTTGACCATGTTCACCCGATACTCCTCGGTGCCAGCGTTCCGGGTGGAGATCTCGGCAATCACGTGCCCGCTGAAGCCAGCGTGGGTGACGGCTTCCAAGGTCTGCGCGACCGGCTGAGTGCCCTGGCCTGGCAGCAGGTGCTCATCGAACAGGTGGAAATTCTCTTTTGGACTTGTCCCGTCACACAGGTGGATGTGGGCGAGTCGATCCCCCCACTGGCGAGCCAGGGACAACGCGCTTACGTTCTGCATGGCTGCGTGAGAGAAGTCCAACGTCAAGTTGGGGACATCCAAATCTCCCGGGTTCCACCCCGGGGCGTAAGCCTCGAAGGTGAACCGCGATGCGCACCACCCGAACATGTTCTCCACGGCGACCACCACATCGTGACGCTCCGCCACATCTTTCACGTTGTCCGCGAAGATGCGGGAGTAGCCCAGCTGCCACCGAAACGGTGGGTGGACAACGACCGTGTCCGCACCCAGCATGTGGGCGAGCTCAGCACTGCGGTGGAGTTTCTCTGACGGGTCGTATCCAAAAACCCCCTGGGTCAGCAGCAGGACCGGTGCGTGCACGGAGAGAATCGGCAAGTCGAAGCGTCGAGAGAGAAAATCCAACACCCGAGGGTCATAGGTCTGCGGGTCATTGGTGATCATCACCTCGACACCATCGGCCCCGGCGTCTTGGGCCAACCGGAAAGAATCCTCCAGCGTGAGCGGGAAGAAGGAGCTTGTGCTGACACCTACGTGACTCATGGGTTTCACGGTAGAAACAGGGGGCAAACAGGAATGAAAGCGGAGGTTACGTGTTGACCACCATTTGTGGTCAATACCCGCATACTGAGCTGGTGGAACTTGGAACCTGGCTGCTCTATACGGCCGCCGCACTGGGGCTTTCGCTAACCCCTGGGCCAAACGGTCTGCTCGCACTCACCCACGGAGCCCTCTACGGAGTGAAGAAAACCTCGTTCACCATTGCAGGCGGAGCACTCGGCTTCACCGTCATCATCGCGCTGTCACTTTTTGGAATCGGTGCGCTCCTGGCCGCCTCCACCGAGGTACTGATTGTTCTCAAGTGGATTGGTGGCGCATACCTGGTCTGGCTGGGAATCCAGGTGTGGCGATCCCCCGCCGTCGGCGCAACCAGTGGTCCCTCTGGCACCGTGGCCACCAGGGTTACCGTCTTTCGACAGGGTTTGCTGGCGGCGATAACCAACCCCAAAGGGATTCTGTTCTTTGTGGCATTTTTGCCACAGTTCCTCGTCACCGATTCACCACTTCTCATCCAGTTCGCGGTGATGACGGTGACGTTTGTGGGCATAGAAATCATCACCGAGACCCTGATTGCGTTTGGATCTGAAAAAGTTCAGCCGTTCTTGGCAAAGTTTGGCAAACGGGTCAACCAGACCTTCGGGGGTATCTTCATCGCGATCGGTATTGCGCTGCCGCTTCGCGGCTAAGCCCCGTCACGGTTCTTGACCGCCATGGCGGCGAAGAACTCCCAAATCAATCGGTGGGCGTTATTCACCGTCACATCGGCGTGGTCATAAGCGGGGGCAACCTCCATGATGTCGAACCCGACAACGTCAAGCTCGAGGGTGAGCCTGCGCACAATGCGCAGCAGGTCAATGGGCGCGAACCCTCCGGGTTCGGGTGTTCCCGTCGCTGGGGCGAAGCCCGGATCCAACACATCGATGTCGATGGAGATATAGGCCTTGGGGGCTCGTTTCTTCGCCTCTGCAATGACGTCATCGAGGACTGGCATCGCTCCGCGCTCCCAGAACTCCTGCATCATGTAGTGCTTCAGATTGTTCTCCCGCATCCACTTCTGGTCTTCCTCACCTGGCCAATAGCCGCGCAGCCCCAGCTGCAAGAAACGGTCCCCGGGGATGGCGCCCGACTCGACGAGTCGACGCATCATCGCTCCGTGGCTGGCAAAGTTGCCTTCGATTTGATTGGCCGTGTCGGCGTGAGCATCAAAGTGAATCATCGCCACATTGCCAAAGCCGTGAGCCTCCGCCACAGCGGTGGCGCTCGGCCAGGTGACCGAATGGTCACCGCCGAGAATGACCGGAACGATTCCTCGGGTGGTGAGCGCGCTCACGCGCTCATAGATACTCGCTTTCGATTTCTCCCACTGCCCGTGGCTGGTGATGGCGTCACCGAAATCGACCACATTCAGGTGATCAAAGATTTCAATGCCGAGATCCAGGTGGTAGGTGCCGGGGTCATACGCGTTTGCTCGCAGAGCGCGAGGACCAAAGCGTGCTCCTGGACGGTTGGTGGTGCTGTCATCCCAGGGAGCTCCCACCACACCGATGTCGGGCTTGATCGTGTCCAAATCTTTGGCATCAGCGACAAAAGGTCGCATGCCAAACGTGGCAAGGCCCTGAAAAGAGGGCGAATCGAGCTGTTCGCGCATACCCGGGGTCACAAAATCATCAGTTCCCATCTACCCAGAGTAGAGCTCGAGAGTCCAGACTTGAAGAGTGTGCGGACGTTTTGCCCTAGACCAAAGAACGGATGCCGTGGTGGCGGAGTTTGTGGCGCAGACCAATCGCTTCCCCGACTGGTTTCCCCGGTGGAATATCGCCCCCACCACAATGATTCCGATTGTGGTGACCACCGAGTCTGGTGAGCGCGTGGTGGGCCCTGCGAGGTGGTCTTTGGTTCCGTCCTGGTCGAAGGAATTGACCCTGAAGTTCCCCACCTTCAATGCTCGATCAGAGACCGCCGCCGAAAAACCCACCTTTCGGGGGTCGGTGAACTCACACCGGTGCATTGTCCCGATTTCCGCCTACTACGAGTGGACCAGCATCAGCGGATCGAAAGCTCCCCACCTGATTCACAGACCCGAGCGGCCCCTGGTGGGTCTTGCGGGGTTGTATTCGTGGTGGAGCAGTCCCAACACGGGAGAGATGATTGCCACGGCCACGATTCTCACCCGCGACAGTGTGGGAATCCTCTCCACGATTCACGATCGAATGCCGATTGCCCTGGAACCCCAGGACCAAGGGCGCTGGCTTGACCCTTTGGAAGGAGACGGGGCAGCACTCATTGCCGAAGTGTCGGAGACTGCGGCCCACACTGCCAGTCACTGGGCCCACTATGAGGTGTCACCCCTTCGAGGGGATGGTCCACACTTGGGGGAAAGAAAGAGAGAGCAGTGACCCCCACCACCCTTTTGATCGTTCACTCTCACCACGTGGCTCGGTTCGGCTGAGTCCATGGGCATCCACCTGAAGGAAGCACAAGCGTATTTGGCCTCATCGTGTGAGGTGATGGCGCGGCTCATTCCTGCCCACACACCACCAGACATCAGCCCGAAAGCACCGGAGCAGTATTTCGCTGTCCTCGTGTCCTCGATTCTTGGCCAACAGCTCTCCGTCAAAGCCGCCGAAACCATTGAGGGTCGGGTTGTGACGGCTATGGGGCCCCACAACCCTGCAGTCCTGGCTCGGGCCAGCATCGAGGACCTGCGCGAGCACGGTCTTTCCCGGTCCAAAGCCTCCTACGTAATCGGTATGGCGGAGGCTTTTGTCGAGGGTCATATCGATCCCCACCACCTGGCCACAGCAGAAACCGGCAGCGTGATTGAGCAACTCACGAGCCTCAAGGGCATCGGCCCGTGGACGGCTGAGATGTTTCTCATTTTTGGGATGGGGCATCCCGATGTGTGGTCACCCGGTGATTTGGGCCTCAAGAAAGCAGTCTGGGCGCACTTTGGCGAGGACGTCAACGTGACTGAGATCGCGGAGCGTTGGAAACCTTTTCGCTCCTACGCAGCCCTGTATCTGTGGGAATTTAGCGACAATCGACCGCAGTAACCCCACACCCCGGCTTGGGCGTTTGCTCTCTGCCGGCTACCCTTGAAATCATGCGTGCCAGACGGTTCATCGGGATAACTCTGGGTGTTGTCCTCGTCGTCGGCGGTGGTGGAGCTCTAGCGCTCGGTGATTACGTCTACCGTGAGGGCACGAGCGTGCCCTGTGGCATCAATGCTGATGACGCCAATAATTCCCCAGAACGCTTCACGACCCCGGTCGAGGGACCCTTCCGTGGTGAGGGGTGGAACCAATGGATAGGTCATGACCTCTCCGAATGGTGGCTCAGTGACATCCCCATCGAAACCGTCACCATCCCCGTGTCCGACGGGGTGACCCTCGAGGCCTGGTGGATTAAGGCCAGTTACCCCACCGCTCAAGAAACCGTCATTGTGACCCACGGATATGGGACGTCACGCCGTGACTACAACGTACTGTTACCTTCGGCAATGCTCGCCAAGGAGGGCTTCAACGTCTTGTTGGTTGATCAGCGTGACACCGGCAACTCCACCTGCGTGGACGGCCGTCACTCGGCGGGACAAGATGAATCCGATGACTTTGCCAGGGTGGCCGAGTGGCTCGTTTCAGAGAAGGGCATCACCCCGGACAAGATCGGCATGTTTGGAATTTCCGGTGGAGCTATTGCCACCGCAATCCTCCCCGCCAAAACAGACAACGTGACCGCGTTCGCCATGGAAGCCCCCATTTTTGATTTTGCCGAGACAGCCCGTCGCGAGGTGGAGTTCCAGGGTTTCCCTGGATTTCTCTGGACTCTTGCTGACACTGCCGCGATGATTCGCGGGGTGGATCTGAATGAGACACCCATTACCGCAGGCATTGACTCTGCGGGGAATCGACCCATGCTGCTCTTGCACGGAACCGATGATCGACGTCTCGCCTATGAGGGTGCGGTCAAGTTCCGTGACTACGCAGAAAATGCAGGAGTGGAGATAACCCTCGAGACGTTCGAGGGTGCCGAGCACACTGAGGGAATGCTGTCCGAAACCCAGCGATACCAGCGGGCTCTGACCACGTTTTTCCGCAACGCCCTAGGTCAAACACAGTAGGAAAAAATCGGCCTGGACAGGTCTAGTATCAAGCCATGAATATTCCTCGGGCCCGGGTTATGGTGGCCCTCATCCTCGGTAGCGGGCTCATTCTGTCCGCCTGCTCAAGTGCTCCCACCCCGGAGACAAACTCATCTCCCGCCGGCAGTACCGAACCCGCAGAATCGTCCGCCAACCTGGGCACCTGCGAGAAGGTTCTCGCCGGCTACATAGTGCAAATGCCAGATGGCGAATTTGACGTATGTCCGATTGATACCTCGTACGCCACCTCAACCGGATCGCTCGACTCTATTCCCTCGGCCTCCGCCGATTTTGGCCTGTCCGGATTTGGCGCAGATTTCACCAAGTCGGGTATTTCTTTGAACCACCCTGCAAGTGGCGCAAGCGATGGCACAAACCTGGCCGTTGCGGACCGATTCAACAACCGCGTTCTCGTCTTCACCTCGCTGCCGACCGGGCCTGCGGAGCCCGACGTCGTCATCGGTCAGCCTGATTTCACCGACATCACACCGGGGACGGGTTTAGCTGATCTCAACTGGCCCGGTGCTGTCGAAATCACACCCGAGGGAAAACTCCTCATCGCGGACACCGAAAATGGTCGAATTCTTGTGTACAACTCGGTGCCCACTGCCAATGGCCAACCGGCTGACTACGCGCTCGACCTTGCAGCTCTCACCGGTAGCAACGATGCCTGGCCCTGGGGAATTTGGTCAGATGGCGAATCGCTCGTGGTCACGGACACTCGCAAAGGATTTGTGCTCGTCTGGGATACCTTCCCCTCTGACGCCACTTCAGAACCGTCCAGTTCCACCGATCCAGAAGGTGTGGGAACACCCCGGAATATCACCTCCGATGGGTCAAGTTTTCTCATTGGGGATGAAAACGGGTCGCAAGCAACCTGTTGGGGTGAAGCGCCTCAAAACCGCAACAGACAATCGCACATCTGGGTCAACAGGCTGCCCATTGGTCCACCCGATGGGTGTATTTGGGACTGGTACCAGGGTGACGTCTCCGAGGACGGCATGATTGCGCTGGCGGCCGGTGGTCAGGATGCTCATGTGTGGCCTGCATTCCCCACCGACGACGCTTCTGCCCTCGCGCGACAAACCACAGGATCCTCGTCAACCCCGATGGGCCCCCCGGACGGGGAGCAGCCTCAACCACCCTCGGGCGACAACCCGCCCCCACCGGGTGAGTCCGGAGAACCGGGTCAGCCGGTGTCACCACCCCAGCCAGGATCAAGCATCAAGACCGTGGCCAACATGCCGGGAGCACCTGCCCACAGTTATCTGGGGGGTGATGGCGGTGATGTCGTGATTACCGACACCGCAATTTATTTCATCGAATACAACGGAAACCGTGTCACAGGCTGGAATCAATTCCCCGATTCGTTGGAAAACAAGTCCCCTGATTTTTCCGTCTTTGATTCGGATCCCGATGTGTCAACTCTGTTGCGCGATGGATTCATCCAAAATCCTGTTCTTGTGAACGCGAATGGGGCGCTCGTTGCCAGCAGTGACTACGACCGCCGAATGTATGTCTGGAAGCAGGCTCCCGGTGAAAACGGTGCGCACGCCGACTACATCTACTTGATCGGATTTCCTGCGTGGGACAACACTTTTGCTGACGGGACTCTCATTATTGCCGGGCGTGATTCGCTCGCGATCTGGCGGGATTTTGTTCCCGGGAACCTTCCGGATGAGGTAATCCGCGGACAGCTCGGAACTCTCCCGCTTTCGGATGTCAAAGGTGTCGCATACGACGGCACCTACCTAGCAGTCTCAGAGCCGCAGTCCGATACGGTTGCGGTCTTCGAGGGTATTCCCGCTGCTGGAGATGAACCCCTGCACAGCTATAGCGTGAGGGGCCCAGGGCGCCTCGACATGCGCGATGGAGTTTTGGCCATTGCTCCGAAAGAGGGCTCTGAAGTATTGGTGGTCGACGTCACCACGACAGCCACCCCCCAAGCACTCCCCGTTCGTGTCAACCTGCCTAATCAGGCCAAATTCCTCCCCTTCGGTTTTGGCATTGCGGACACGTCATTCCACCGAGTCCAAATCTGGAACTCACTCGATGATGCAATCGCAGGCCAAGATCCCGCCCAGATTATTGGCGGAGACATCGGTGATCGACCCCAAACCACCAGCGATCGTTTCTACTTCCCCGCATCACTCGAAGTCGTTGCTGGGCATCTTTATGTGGGGGAATTCAAGTTCTCCAACCGCATAGTGGCGTTCTCGCAATAGGCCTACTCACCCAAACCGAACGATTCTGGCACACGGCGAGCAGGAGTCCCCGCGGGAAGCTAACCCCACAGCTCCGGAGTGGGCGGGCTCACCCGACCTTCTGGCGTATACCGGAGACCGTGGTCGATGTCGTACTGAAGCAGCAGAGGACCATCGATATCCACAAACTCACACTCTTGGCCAACGACGAAAGAGGGTGCCATCGACAGTGAGGACCCCGTCATGTTCCCCACCATGAGTCTCTTGTTGGCCTTCTGAGCCGCTTCCACCATGGCAAGCGCCTCGGTCAACCCACCACATTTGTCGAGTTTGATGTTGATGACGTCGTATTTGGCGGCGACTTCCTCATACTCGGCAAGACTCAAGCAACTCTCGTCTGCTCCCAGAGGGATGGGGGACTGAAACCCTTCAAGCTCTGCGTCGCCCCCTCGGGCAAGTGGTTGCTCGATCATCGCGAT
>JAQBZV010000026.1 GCA_027728145.1 Actinomycetota bacterium
CTCGCCGAGTCCTCACCCTCGATTGTGACACCACTGAATCGCGTGATCGGCTATGAAGCAGCAGCCAAGGTGGCCAAATACTCCGTGGAACACAAGAAGACCGTTCGAGAATCGGTCATCGAGATGGGTTTTGTGGAGCGCGGGGAGATTACCGAAGCGGATCTCGATAAAGCTCTGGACGTGCTGAAGATGACGGCACCAGGTCTTTAGGCGACCTGGTTACCCTCTTCCAACAGTTCCGTCACCAGTGCGGCGATAGCGCTGCGCTCAGAGCGCATCAGGGTCAGGTGGGCGAACAGTGACTGGCCTTTCAAGGCCTCGATAACGCTCGCGACACCGTCGTGGCGTCCCACCCGCAGGTTGTCGCGCTGGGCAACATCGTGGGTGAGGACAACACGAGAGTTCTGACCTATGCGAGAGAGCATGGTCAGCAAGACGTTTCGCTCCAGGGACTGAGCCTCGTCCACGATGACGAAGGCATCGTGGAGGGACCGTCCTCGGATGTGGGTGAGGGGAAGAACCTCGAGGAGGCCCCGCTCCATAATCTCCTCCACCACGTTGTGAGACACAACAGAGCTCAGAGTGTCGAAGGTGGCTTCAGCCCAGGGGTTCATCTTCTCGTTGGCATCACCAGGCAGGTAACCCAGGTCTTGGCCGCCGACAGCGTAGAGCGGGCGGAACACCATGATCTTGCGGTGCAATTGGCGCTCCAGCACGGCCTCCAGGCCGGCACAGAGAGCCAACGCGGACTTACCAGTACCGGCACGACCGCCGAGGGACACAATTCCCACACTGGGGTCGAGAAGAACGTCGATGGCGAGTCTTTGCTCCGCAGAGCGGCCATTCAGGCCAAAAAGATCGCGATCGCCTCGCACCACGGAGATGACTCCCGGTGAAGTGACGCGACCCAAAGCCGAACCGCGCTCGGAGGAGATCACTAGAGAGGTGTTGACCGGCATGTCTTTGACGGTCTTCGACTTCATGGTCTCGGAGTCATAGAGCTCCGCCATCTCCTCGGCACCCATCGCAATTTCTGCGATGCCAGTCCAGCCGGACTCGGGGGCAAGCTCGGCTCGGTATTCCTCAGCCGCGAGGCCCACAGACGCAGCCTTCACCCGCATGGGGAGGTCTTTAGACACCACCGTCACCTCGAGGCCCTCGTTGGCGAGGTTCAGAGCAACGGAGAGAATTCTGGAGTCGTTATCCCCCAGCTGAAGGCCACTGGGAAGAACGGACTGGTTGGAGTGGTTCAGCTCCACCCGGAGCGAACCGCCCTCCCCCACGGCGATGGGGAAGTCCAAGCGCTCGTGCTTCGAGCGAAGCTCGTCGAGATTCCGCAGAGCTTGCCTAGCGAAGTAGCCAATCTCTGGGTCGTGGCGTTTCTTCTCGAGCTCCGAGATCACCACCACCGGAAGGACAACCTGGTGTTCCGCGAAGCGGAATATGGCTCTCGGATCTGAGAGCAACACCGAGGTGTCGAGGACGTACGTCCGCTCCCCCGTCTTCTTCTTCTTGCTTGTGGATTTTGACGTTGTAGGGGTAGCGGATTTTTCCACGGAGGCTCCTTAGCCAAGTTGAGAACCGATGACTAGAAAATACGGGAGCAACGAAAGAACAGAGGTGAGTGACACGCCTTCAACTATTGGACGAAGGTTAACTCTTGGAGGAGTTAATGCCCGTAACGCCGTTGCCTCGTGCCAAAGTCTCGAAGCGCGCGGAGAAAGTCGATTTCTCGAAGGTCAGGTCCAAGTGCTTCCACAAAGTAGAACTCGGAGTGGGCGCTCTGCCAGAGCATGAAATCACTGAGGCGTTGCTCACCAGACGTGCGAATAACGAGGTCTGGATCGGGTTGACCCTGGGTGTAAAGGTGACCGGCAATGGCCTGGACGCTGATGGACTCGGGAAGGTCTGCCAGTGTCCCCCCGGAGTCTTTGTGTTGCTCGACCAACCGTGCCACCGCTTGGGTGATCTCTTCTCGACCCCCATAGCCGACCGCCAAGTTGATGTGGAGTCCAGAGTTCCGAGAAGTCCGCTCCGTCGCACCCGAGAGGGTGTCTTGGAGGTGAGGAGGGAGGGCTTCTCTGTTCCCCACGTGCTTCACACGCCAGTTGGAAAACCTCGAGAGTTGATCAGCCAGGTTCTCGATGATGAGGGCTAGGTCATCGAGCTCGCTCGGGTCCCTGGCGTCTAAGTTGTCAGAGGAGAGCAAGTAGAGGGTGACAACCTCCACACCCTGCTCTTCACACCAGCTCAAGAACTCGTGAATCTTGTCAGCCCCGGCGCGGTGGCCGTGAGCGCTGGATTCCAGCGCTCGAAGCTTCGCCCAGCGCCGGTTGCCATCGAGGATCATGGCGACGTGTTGGGGCTTAGCAAGCCCCTCAATCTCTTTGATGATGCGACGGCGGTAGAGGCGATAGAGCAAGCCTTCACCTAAGAGATACCGAAGCCACTTCACAGAACAACGGTAGTACTTTCTTTCTCGCTTGGTTACTGCCTACAACAACGTCTGAAATTCCTAGGGTCTAGCCATACAGTGAGGGCATGAGTATTGCCGGGAGCGAACCCACGGAGAACGACACCACGACCGATGGTCTGCATATTCCCCTGCTAGAGGAGTCTCTCGCGTATGAGAAGGAAGACCCCAAGCCCTCGTGGCGAGGGTGGATTCACTTAGGAACACTCCCGCTGGCGATAGCCGCGGGAATTGTCCTGATTGTTCTGGCTGATGGCGTGGGAGCGACGGTGACCAGCGCCATCTTTGCCGCATCCTCGTGGTTGCTCTTTGGGATTTCTGGCACCTATCACCGCTTCAACTGGGGTCCCACTGCCAAGGTGGTGCTGAAGCGCCTGGATCACGCGAACATCTTTTTGCTCATTGCCGGGACCTATACGCCGATTGCCTGGTTGGCTCTGCCTCAAGACAAAGCGGTGGTGCTACTGAGCCTCATTTGGGGTGGAGCCCTGTTGGGGATTGGGTTCCGGGTGTTCTGGATTAATGCGCCAAGGTGGCTGTATGTGCCTATCTATTTGGGGCTTGGGTGGGCAGCCGTTCTCTACATCAATGATCTTTTCGCCGCCAACCTGGCGACCATGATTTTGGTAATCGTAGGTGGCCTCGCCTACTCAGTGGGCGCTGTGGTCTATGGGATGAAGAAACCCAACCCCAGCCCGAAGCATTTCGGGTTCCACGAGATTTTCCACGTGCTCACGGTTGTTGCGTTTCTTTCACACTGGACCGCGGTGCTGCTGATTGCTATTGATCCTCCGCTGGCGGGGTAACACCATCGAGTCTGTCCGCGATCTCTTGGCGGTAGCGAACGCGTCGAACGCGGCGCACCATGTCGACGACTAAGAGCAACACCGCGATCATGACCCCGAAGGTCATGACGAATCCAATCACGCCCGGCGTCACCGAGTTGGGGTCGACCTCAATGGCCGGAATCAAGTCTTCTTCCATGAGAACAAGACTGGTTAGAAACCTCATCATGGTGATTCCCCGCTTCTTCTCACACTGAATTACTACTCTGGTTCTAGCGTAGCGAGGGAAGACCTGGAGATGACCGAGACACAAACCCGGCTGGATGAGCGCTATGGCAGAACGCCCCGCTCCTCCCGGAACAACAAAACCATGGGCATTGTCGCCGCCGTGGGGTTCGCAGCGGTGCTCGGTGCGTGGCTGTGGTGGGGTGGGGTCTTGGAAACGCCCTCCCAATTGCAGTATCGGGATGTGGCCCACACCATCGTCGATGAGACCGAAGTCTCGGTCACCTATGAGCTCACCACCGCTCCTGGCACCGAGGTCACCTGCGCCGTTCAAGCACTGAGTGCCTCCTATGGCATTGTCGGCTGGCAGATTCTCGACATCCCCGCCAGTGAGCGCTGGACCAGGGTTTTTGACACCACTCTTCGGACCAGTGAACCCGCTGTGACGGGCTTGCTCTACGAGTGTTGGTTGCCGTAATCTTCCGGGGAACACAAACCGGCCCCACGGTGAGGCCGGTTTCTCTCATTACTGAGGAGAAATGATGGCATCCAACGAGTCGGAGAACACGGTCTGGCTCACTCAAGAGGCGTATGACCGTCTGGCCCTTGAGTTAGAGCAGCTGACCACGGTGGGACGCTCCGAGATTTCTAAACGCATCGAGATCGCCCGCGAAGAGGGCGATCTCAAAGAGAACGGTGGCTACCACGCGGCCAAGGACGAGCAGGCCAAGATGGAGGGCCGCATCAGGAACCTCACCGATATGCTCAAGCACGCCATCGTGGGGGATCATCCCGCAAGCTCCGGTGTGGTGGAACCGGGCACCGTCGTCACCGCACACATCCACGGTGACGAGGAGAAGTTCCTCTTGGGTTCCAGGGAACTCGCCGGTGACACCGATTTGGACGTCTATTCGGAGCAAAGCCCGCTCGGCCAAGCCATCATGGGTCTGAAAATCGGCGAGAGCGGCACCTTTACAGCACCCTCGGGGGCCGAAATCGCCGTCGAGATCCTCAACGTCGAAACGTTTATTCCCTAGAACTCAGTCCGTGGTTCGTAGCCCTCGTCGCGCAGGGCTTTCAGAACCTGTTCGGCGTGCTCGGGTCCCCGGGTTTCAATATGGAGCTCGAGTTCCACCTGACTGATTTGCAAACCCGTGCCGTGACGGGTGTGGAGGACCTCCACCACGTTGGCATTGTTGTCCGAAACGATTCGTGAGGTTTGAGCGAGCTGACCGGGACGATCGGGCAGCGGGATTCTCATCTTCATGTAGCGCCCGGCACCGGCAAGACCACGAGAAATAACCCGCTCCATGATCATCGGGTCGATGTTCCCGCCGCTGAGGATCACCACGGTGGGCCCCTCGGCTTTCACTTTGCCCGCCAGGATGGCGGCAACACCGGTCGCCCCGGAGGGCTCCACCACCATCTTGGCGCGCTCCAGCAGCACCAGAATGGCGCGCGCTGTCTCGTCATCACTGACGGTGACGACTTCGTCGACCGTGTCTTTGATGATGTCGAAGTTCAAAGCTCCAGGCTTCCCCACCGCGATTCCATCGGAGATGGTGGGTTTCACCTGAATCTCGATCGGGTGCCCCTCCTTCAGAGATTGGGGGTAGGGGGCAGCGTTCTCGGCTTGAACACCGATGACGCGGATTGTGTGACCCAGCTTCGCAGCCTGCTGGCGCATCGCACTGGCAACACCCGCCATCAGACCACCACCACCGATGGGGACAATGACGGTGCGGACGTCGGGGCGTTGCTCCAGAATCTCCAACCCTACGGTTCCCTGCCCGGCAATGATGTCGGGGTGGTCAAAGGGGGGAATACGAACCGCCCCGGTCTTCTCGGCAAACTCTTTGGCTTTCTGGAAAGGCTCCAGCATGTCATCGCCACCCAATACGACATCAGCTCCATAGGCCTTCGTGGCTTGAAGCTTCGGCAGGGCAACACCCATCGGGGTGAAGATCGTTGCCTTAATGCCTTGCTCTTTGGCGGCAAAGGCAACGCCTTGGGCGTGGTTGCCGGCACTGGCCGCCACCACGCCTTTCGCTTTTTGTTCGTCGCTGAGCTTGGAGATGCAGTAATACGCACCCCGAATCTTGTAGGCACCGGTGCGCTGAAGGTTTTCACACTTCAAATACACCGGAACACCCAGTACTTCCTCTAGGTAGCGGGAGAACTCCATCGGTGTTTCCTGGGCTACGCCCACGAGGACGCGTTTCGCGTCCTCGAAATCTTCCAGCGTGGGGCCAGGCAGAGACGTTTCTGTGGGGTTACTCAGCAGGGTCATCGGAGCACCGGGTTCTGTGTTGTGGGGAGAGCTTCGGGGTCTCCTCGCCAATCCCCCGCAGCCAAGTATTTGACCGCCACGTTGGTAAACGCGACCACGGGAACAGCAAAGAGCACACCGGCTATCCCCGCGAGGTAGCCACCGGCTGCAATCGAGAGAACAACGGCGAGGGGGTGGATGCGAAGAGCCGGTCCCATGATGAGGGGTTGGAGGATCTGACCCTCCAACTGTTGAACAGCCAACACGATGATGAGCATGATCAGCGCGGTGACGGGACCCTCATAGACCAGCGCCACCAAGATGGCGAGCGCTGCCGCCACGGTCCCACCGACAATGGGAATAAAAGCACCCAGGAACACTGCCACCGCAATGGGAACGACCAGGGGGAGCCCCAAGAACAACGCTCCCAACCCGATTCCCAGGGCATCCACGAACGCGACAAAAATCTGGACCTTCACAAACTCGATCAGGGTGGACCACCCGGAGCGAGAAGCCCCCAAGATCGCGGGTCGGGCCAGCGCCGGGAACCAGGACACCACGTATTCCCAAATGCGGGCACCGTCGTGGATGAAGAAGACCAGAGCAAAGACGGCGATACCGGCACCCACGAGCCAGGAACCCACCGACGACGTTACCGACAGTGCACCACTGAGAATCCACGAGGAGTCGATGTTGAACTCTGTGGCCAGGGCGGTAACCCACTCATTCAGTTGGGACTCCGTCACCTGCAGGGGTGAATCGAGCAGATACTGCACAAAATCGTCATAGGCGAGAATCGTTCGAGCCTGCAGGGACTCCCAGCCGCGCACGACCTCGTTGATGACCAGATAGACGAGTCCGCCCACCACGAACAGAAACACGACCAGAGTCATGATGGTCGCCAACCAGCGGGGAAAGCGGAGCTTTCGAAGCGCAATCGAGACCGGTGCTGCCAGCGCCGCCAGCAAGACAGCCACAAACAGCGGAATCACCAAGAAACTGAGTTGCGCCACCACAAAAAGGCCCACGGCAATCGCTGCCGCGATGAGCAACAGACGCCACGACCACTGCGTGGCGCGCTCCAGACCCGCAGGAATCACCACGCGGGGACCCTGGGCTCTCGCCGTCTTGCGGGACGTAATCATGTATTTAGTCTAGGCGCGATGCTCGCCACACACACCTAGAAGCGTGCTTTGTTCTCCAACAAGCGCGCCACCCGGTCCTTGATAGGGGGGTGAGTTTGGAACATCCGGTCAATCACGCCGGGTTGAATCGGGTCTGCCATCCACAGGTGAGCCATCGAGGCCTGTTGTTTCTTCAGGGGACGGCCATACTGGCCCAGTTTCTCTAGAGCGCTCGCGAGGGCTTCCGGGTGACGGGTCGTCAAAGCGCCGGTGGCGTCGGCAAGGTATTCACGCTGCCGGGAAATTGCGGCCTGAATAAGCGCGGCCAACAGGGGAGCGAGAATCATCGCCAGAATCCCCACCACCAGAATCAGGGGGTTTCCGCCTCCACCATTTCGACGCATTCCGCCAAAGAACGCCATCCGAGCGAGGACATCGGCGAGTATGCCCACGACGACCACCAAACCAAACACGATGGTGGTCACCCGAATATCAAAGTTTTTGACGTGGGCAAGCTCATGAGCCATCACACCCTCGAGTTCGGCGTCATCCATGATCTCCAGCAACCCCGTGGTCGCTGCGACCGCAGCGTGCTCGGGGTCGCGACCGGTCGCAAAAGCATTGGGGGCGGGATCCTCGACGATGTAGACCTTCGGCATTGGCAAACCGGTCGTGATCGCGAGGTTCTCGACGATGCGATACAACCTCGGGTTGTCCGCCTTGGTGATGGGCTTTGCTCCCGCCATCGAGAGTGCTTGATTCCCCGCGGAGTAGTACTGGATCGCCACATAAATCAACGCACCAATCAGCACCCCGTAGAAGACGACCCCTGTCCCTCCGCCGGAGAAGTAGAGGTCAAAGACGTAACCCAGCCCCGCAATAATCGCCACAAAGAACACCATGATGACCCAGGTGTTGCGTTTGTTGGCAGCTATGGCCCGATACACGGCAGGTGAGCCCTCTGCCTAGAACTGAACGCGGGGTGCGGCAGCGATTGCCGAGGGGTCCTCGACCTCGAAGAAGTCACGCTCACCAAAGCCCAGGTTCTTCGCAAACAAGGTGTTGGGGAAGAGCAAGACGCGGGTGTTCATCTCGCGAACGCCCCCGTTATAGAAGCGTCTGGAGGCTTGAATCTTGTCTTCGGTGTCGACCAGTTCCGCTTGCAACTGCAGGAAGTTTTGGCTGGCCTGGAGCTGCGGATAGGCCTCTGCGACAGCAAAAATGCTTTTCAAGGCACTCTGCATCATGTTTTCGGCTTCCGCCGCCGCACTCGGGTCACCGGCACCGAGCGTTGCGGCTCGGGCTTTGGTGACGTCTTCGAAGACTTTGCTCTCGTGTGCGGCGTAGCCCTTGACTGTTTCAATCAGGTTGGGGATCAGGTCCGCACGTCGCTTGAGCTGAACGGTGATGTCGCTCCACGCCTCATCGACGCGCACATTCAAGGTCACCAAGCCGTTGTAGGTAACCCAGAGATAAATTCCGACGGCGGCGGCAAGACCCAGCACAACGCCAATAATGATCAGTGATTCCATAGCCCCTAGAGTAGAGCGCTTTTCTGTGGAACGGGTGAGGGTGCCCCGGCAGGGACTCGAACCCTGACTGGGACGATTTTAAGTCGTCTGCCTCTGCCAATTGGGCTACCGGGGCGGTGGCCCCAATCCTAGCGAGCGGCGACTTTTTGCTTGGTCGGCCTTTTCGCGGCGTCCGCTGGCCTGCTCGCAAACTCCTCAAAGAAGGCTCGGGGGCGCTGAATCTTACGAACACTGGAGAAATCACGTCCCCAGAGCAGGTGCACAAACCAGTTGGCAAAGACGCGAGCTTTGCGCTCCCACATGGGGATAGCAAAGCCGTGGTAGAACCGGTGAGCAAACCAGGCCAAGAGCCCCACCAGGGCAATGTTGCCACTCTGGAACACGCCATAGCCCACACCAAGACCCGCCACCGCACCCAGGTTCTTGTGGACGTAGTTCTTGGGCTCCTCGCCTCGAAGCACCGCCACCAGGTTCTTAGACAAAATCTTTCCTTGACGCACAGCGTGCTGCGCGTTCGGAACACAGTAGCCACCGTCACCGCCACCACTGAGGTCAGGAACTCGGGCCACGTCACCCGCAGTCCACATGCCCTCCAGGATGGTGTCACCGTCCTCCACGCGGAGATCGGCG
>JAQBZV010000027.1 GCA_027728145.1 Actinomycetota bacterium
AAAACTCGCTGATGCGCTCGCGCCCGGACAATGATGGCTGCGCTGGGAGGTGTTGAGGCTTCAGCCAAACGATCGGCAAGCCAGGAAGCGACCGCGGTGGCTTCCTCAGCCAGGGTTTCTTCCCACACGACCTCCACGGGGTGCTCACTCGCACTCGGGGAGGGTTTCAGCGTCTCCACCTCTGGCCCGGGGAGCTCGCTCAGCGGTTGAGCCAAGACGGTAGCGGCGTCGAGGATGCGTGCTCCGTTTCGCCAGGATGTGGAGAGGCTGTAGGTGGCAATGGATTGACCAAAATCCGTCACAAAATCGGCCAGGTTGCTACTGCTCGCACCCCGCCAGCCATAAATCGCTTGGTGGGGGTCGCCCACCGCCATCACGGGGTGAGCACTAAAGAGTGTTCTCAGCAACGTGGTCTGGGCAACACTGGTGTCCTGGTACTCATCCAGCAGGACAACCCGGTGGCGGGTCCTCACCTGCTCACACACGTGCGGGAAACCCTCGACAATCTGCAACGCCAAGGCAATCTGGTCAGAAAACTCCAGAACACCGCGGAGTCGCTTGGCTTCTTGAAATTCCTCCACCAGGGCCATAAGAACGGTCAGCGACCCAATTCGATCGACCCACTCCTCCACTGTTTTGTAGGCACCGGGGCCACCATTGGGGAGCTCGACCAACCCCTGGAACTCCTTGACAAAGGCCTCCATATCCCCTGCCGCAACGCTGTTCTCTTGCAACCGCGATCCCAGAGTGCGAACCGTGCGCACCAGTGTCGGCACTGTGATGTCCCAGCTCGAGAGCTCGGGAAGGGTGCTAGACGAGACCACGCTGGTCGCGAGCGACCAGGCGCTGGCCTCCGAGAGGACCCTGGCGTCCGGGTCTCTACCCAATAGCACCGCGTGGTCTCGATAGAGCCCTGCGGCAAACGAGTTATAGGTGGACACGCTCGGCGTGTGAAACTCATCGGTGGTGGGGGCGAGGCCCCGCTCGTGGAGAGCGCGCAGGCGTCGTTGAATGCGACCCGAGAGTTCGCCTGCTGCTTTTCGGGTGAAGGTGAGCCCCAGAACTGCGTCAGGCTCTACGTGGTTGTTGGCCACCAGCCACAGCACCCGAAGGGCCATGGTCTCGGTTTTCCCTGAGCCAGCGCCCGCAATCACTCGAGCGGCGCCCTCGGCTGGGGCTTCGATGATGGAAAGCTGCTCTGCCGTGGGCGTCGGAAGCTCGAGGATGGCGGCAATGTCGTGGGCGCTATGCATCACCGCACACCTCCCCCACAAAATGCCACCGGTGTCGAGATGGCGTTCCCACCGGACCAAAACTCAGTGGCCCTCCGGAGAACTCGTGGGAGGACATCAGGGTCGCTGCCTGCTCAATGCGGGCAAGAAAATCGGTCATGCCCTGCTCATCCACGGGAGGCTGGGTGGTCAGGCGATAGGACTTCCCTCGAACACCCTCCTTCACAAACAGCAAGGACGCCCCCGCTGACTCCAGCCTTTCGCCCAGGGCCTCTGCGAGATCGTCTGAGGTCAGGGCAAGTTGGTAGGCGAGCAGCTGGGGGTCATCCACGACTTGGCTTTCCGTCCGGGACGACCCGGTTTTCAGATCGATGACCATGACTTGACCCTCGGGGGTCTTTTCGACCCGGTCGATATAGCCGGTCACCTGGGCCCTCCCGAGCGTGAGCTGAAAGCGTTGCTCGCTGGCCAGCACACTCCAACCCTCTCGTTCGTGGTCGCGGAGATACTCGGCCAGCGCTCCCACCATGGTCTGTGCAAGCCGACGCTGATACTGCTCAATCCAGCCGGCGTCGTACTCAAGCTCGGCAAACCGCGCCTCGACGCTCTCCCACAGCACGTCGGCATCACCCTGGGGGTGGTCCTCCAGGGCCGCGTGGATCAGAGAACCCAGCCCCCTTTGGGGTGACGGGTCGTGCCGGGCAATCGTGCCGAGAAACCACTCCAACGGGGACGATTCGAGGGTGTCAAGAGCGGAGGGAGACACCGGGATGAGTCCCTCGGGATAAAGCGGTGCCACCGTGGAGGGTGGCAGCAAACCCCACCACGAGGTGGGATCTGCACCGGAAACGCCCAGCTTTGCCAGAAGCGCTACATCGTGGGCGTAGGGAGTGGGATCCTCACCACGCTCCAGGGCTCTCTGCAGCCCTCGGCGCAACCCTCCCACCACTGAGGCTGTGGAGGTCGCTCCCTCGTCGGAGGATTCCAGCCGGGTGGCATGCCGATCAATCACAGAAAACAGGGGGCTTGGCCCGGACTCCTCATCCACTGTGGCCGTGACGACAATTCTCGAGGTGGCGCGGGAGAGCGCAAGAGCACACAGGCGAAGCTCGTCATCCAGTACCGCGCGACGCTCGTCAATCACTCCCTCCGGGGTTCCCTGGTGTGCCTGCACCATTTGGTGGGCTCCGAGCAGCGACTCCCGTGGCCTGAGATCGGGCCCCACGCCATCGTCGAGGCCTGCGATTATCACCAGCTGGAATTCCCGCCCGGCAACCCCGGGCGGGGTGGAGACAACAACACAGGGCCACGCGGGTTCGGGAACAAGGACATCGTCAGGAATTTCTGCGCCGAGGAGTGCATCGAGGAACAGCTCGGGGCTTGCCCCCGGTTGGCTCTCCACGAAGTCAGAGGCTTGCCGGAAGAGCGCCACAACCGCGTCGACGGCCCGGTCAGCCGAGGGGTGCGGGGTGGCGGAGCGAGCACTCTCCATCCACAGCGATGCGGCGGGAGATCCATCCCAGACCCGCCAGAGCAGATCGGTCACCGGGGTGTCCGGCGGAGCGCTTCTCAGATCATCAAGAACCCGAGCGATCCTGTCCGCAGAGTGTGCGAAGGATCCTTCGAGGAGAGAAAACCCGCCCCGATGCGCCAGGGCCTGCGCAATCATCGCGTCCGCGGGTTGGAAGGGCTGATCAGGGTCAGCAGCCACCCGTAACGCAAAGCGCAGCTGGCGCAGCTCCTGTTGGGTCATCCCCCCGTACAGTCCGGTGAGCGCCTCGACCGCGGTGGCGGGGGTGAGGGGTGTGAGTCCTCGCCCTAGCGCCACCATGTCAACCAGTGCTCGTGCCGCTGGTTCTTCCACGAGAGTCATTCCGACCATGGCCGTCCTGGCGGGAACACCGGTAGCGGACAGAGCAGCCGACAGGGCACTGACCCGTGACCCGCGCCTGGCGACCACCGCAATCTGGTCAAACGGAACGCCGTCCACGTAATGGGCGTCGAGGATGATGCGCGCAATATCGCCAGCTTCTCTCGAGTAACTGGGCGCCAGGAGGCTCTCCACCCGCCCCACACCCCCCACGCCGGGGGCACTGCGTTGTGTGCCAGCACCGGCCGTGCCAATTCGTTCGGTGATGGCCTGCACGGTGGCACGAATCTCAGGACCGTGGCGGTACACCGTGGGCAACACCCGGGGAGCTACCCCCCAGAGGCTCTGCAGGTGGAGAAGACCACCGGGTTCACTGCCTCGGAAAGTTCCCCCCGACACATCGGGCTCCCCCGCCACGGTGACCCCCACCCCCGCGACCCGCAGAGCGTCGAGGAACTGCAGTCCCGCAAACGTCAGGTCGTGAGCGTCATCCACCGCGACGTGCACGAGCTCGGCAAAGGCGGGAGGTAGACCCTCGCGCACAATGCTCTGGGCGCGGCCGATAATCTCCGCAGTGGAATAAGCGCCGGGCCTCGCACTGGCGAGCACGGTGCGAAGCTCCTCCCGGAAATCTGAGGCTGCCGCCCATTCGAGACGGTGGTGCTCTCTCGCGAGTTCGACCAGACGATCTCTCGTGAGGGTGTGCTCGCTCGCTCGGGAGAGCCACTCGCGGAGCTCTGTTCGAAACCGAGGCGAACTGCGGGTGATCTCGCCCAGTGGCTCCGGCCACGCAGGACCACGTCCATCCTCCCGGTGACCCTCCAGAAGGTCCTGAATGTCACTATCCAGGACACGGGCTTTGACCAGCTCGGGCTCGGGTAGCGAGTGCTCTCGGTGGTGCTCTTGCACAATCGCAAAGGCAAAGGCTTGAAGCGATCGTGCTCTCGCACCCGCTGTGGTCACCCCGAGGGCGAGCGCCAGCTGGTCTCGAACCCGGCTGGCGTGCGCCCTAGTGGGGGTCAGGATGAGAAGACCATCGGGTGAGTGCCCCGCACGCTGAAGACCGACGAGGCGTTCCATCAGAAGTGTGGTTTTGCCGCTGCCCGGGGCTCCCAGCACCAAGGCGCACTGCGCCGCCGGTGTTGCCTGTAGCGGGTCGGATTCGGATGCCATCCCTTGGAGGCTAATCCACACAGCTGACGTGTCGTACGCTAGACACCGTGGATATACGCATTGGAATCATCAACACCGCCCGGGAACTTATGTTCCAGACCACGCAGTCCGCTGCCGACATCGAGAAGGCGATTCAGGACTCTGTCGGCTCTGAAGCCGGCACACTGCGCCTGGAGGACGAGAAGGGCCACATCTATGTGGTTCCTGCCAAGAATTTGGCATTTGTGGAAATTGGGCAAGAAAAAGCTCGGAAGGTCGGCTTCGCGCCCTAGGCCATGGAAGTTGTCCTCATTGTCACCTTTGGCGGCCTCCTGGGCCTAGCACTGCGCTACATCGTCCCGGGCCGCGAGCACCACGGCTTCGCCGTGATGCCCTCTGCTGGGGTGATCCTCGGGTCGCTCGGATGGTTGATCGCGATCTGGGTGGGACTGGACGCTTCGGGACCGTGGGGCTGGGTCGTTGCTCTAGGTCTCGCGCTGGTGGGAACCGTGGCGCTTGGCATCGTGCTCCCCCGGCGTCGCACCCAGGAGGATCAAGCACTCTGGTCGGAGCTCACGAGCTCCTAAGCGGTCAGACCCAGACGATCCAGTCGCTTCGTGTGCAGCGCCACCACATCGGTGAGAACAGGTTCTAAGCGCACCTCTGCATCCGCTCGCGCCATCGATGCCTCGGAGAGTCCATCTCGACAGATCAGGATCGTGTCGCCGACAAGGCGGCGACACCACAGGCTGAGCCTCGAGGAATACCGGGCATCCACGGCGAGGAAACGCTCCAACACTCCCGCCATCACATCCTCATCGCCGGTGTCGGCGAGAATGCCCTGCAAGAGAGTGGTGATCTCGGGGGCAAAACCCTCCGCCAGTCGGTGCCAAAAGTCGCGGGTGAAGCCGGTGACGACGTAGACGGTGCCCACCCCCTCATACCAACGAGCACTCTCCATGCGATCCAGATGAGTGGCTAAGCGGTCTCGCGGACCGGCAAGCGCCGCGGGAACGTCCTCGACATAGTCCTCCAGGACCTCCCGCAGACGGCGGTAGCGGTCCATGGCCCAGCCCGCGGCGAGACCCAGGTCATCGGCATCCTCAGAACCCCATGCTCCGCCCGAGAGCGTCGAAAGCTTCGCTGCCAGAGCGTGCTGCAGAGAACAGGCAGTGGCGAGGTAATCGGCAAGTGGGGGTGCAAGAGCGCCCAAGTCCACTTTCGAGGCGATACGCTCCTCATCCCGAGGAGTAATGGACAGGGAGGACTTGTCAGCCTTCTTCTTTTTCCACCACCACGGCATCCCCCCAGCTTAGCTATCTGGCCACCAGGCGCTCATAGCCTCCACCCTCTAGACTGTGGTCACATTAGTGAACACAAAGGATCCCCCTACACGTGAATTTTTCCGACCTCGGTATCGAAGCCGACCTGGTCGAGGCGCTTGCTAGCAAAAGCATCATCGAACCATTTCCTATTCAGGAACAAACAATCCCCATCGCCCTCACTGGCCAAGACATCATCGGCCAGGCGAAAACAGGAACTGGCAAAACCTTCGGTTTTGGCCTTCCACTGATTCAGAGCCTTGGTCTTAACCCCGACAAGGGTGTCAAAGCCCTCATCGTCGTTCCCACCCGTGAACTTGCCGTGCAGGTCACCGAGGACATGGAACTGGCCACCATGAATCGCTCCACCACGGTGGTGTCCATTTATGGCGGCAAGGCCTATGAGGGCCAGATTGAGCAGATTCAAGCGGGCGCACAGATTGTGGTGGGAACACCAGGTCGACTCTTGGATCTCGCCTCCCAGCGTCTGTTGTCCTTCAAAGACATCCAGGTGATGGTTTTGGACGAGGCCGACAAAATGTTGGACTTGGGTTTCCTTCCTGACGTGGAGAGGCTCTTCTCGCAGACTCCTCCCACGAGGCACACCATGTTGTTCTCCGCGACTATGCCCGGACCCGTGGTCACCCTCGCCCGGCGCTTCATGCAGAAGCCCATTCATATCCGGGCCTCTGACCCGGATGAGAGTCTCACCCAGGCCAACATTGAGCACTTTGTCTATCGCGCGCACCAAATGGATAAGGACGAGGTCATCGGCCGCATCCTCCAGTCGGAGGGACGCGGCAAGACCGTGGTCTTCACTCGCACGAAGCGCGCCGCAGCACGCATTATGGAGGAGCTCAACGATCGCGGGTTCTCCGCCGGCGCTGTTCACGGCGATATGAGCCAGGACGCCAGAGAGCGCTCCATGGCTGCCTTCAAGGCCGGCAAGAAAGATGTCCTCATCGCCACCGACGTGGCAGCCCGCGGTATTGATGTCGATGACGTCACCCACGTGATCAACCACACCATTCCCGAGGACGACAAAGCCTATTTGCACCGCGTGGGGCGAACCGGCCGGGCCGGCAAGACCGGTATCGCGGTGACCTTCGTGGACTGGGATGACCTTCACAAGTGGTCGCTGATCAACAAGGCACTGGAGATGGGCATCCCGGAACCGGTCGAGACCTACTCCTCCTCACCCCACCTCTTTGAAGACCTCAAGATCGCCCCGGGAACTAAGGGACGCCTCAAGCAAACGCCCATCCCCCAGAAGGAAAAGCGCGCCGGGCAACCTCCTCGCACACCGCGGGAGCCCCAGAAGAACCCGCGGGCCCACGATTCTTCGGACCAGGGCGACTCGCGGGGACGCGCTCGCACCCGTCAGCGCCGTCGCACCACGTCTAGCTGATCGGGGACGATCCGGTCGCAGCCTCGAGAATTCTCTCCAGCTGCGAGGGGTCTGTCGTGTTCTCCCCCAACGCGTTGGGTTTTCTCGTGCCGTGGTAATCACTCGCCCCGGTCACGATTAACGAGAACTCCGCAGCCACGGCGCGCAACACCTCTTTGCCCTCCTCGGTGTTTTCGCGGTGGTTGATTTCTAAGCCGGCAAGCCCTGCCTCCACAAACACCTGGTATCCCGCCAGGATCCGGTCCAGGGGTTGGTCATGACGGACCGCTCCGGAGCGGGCGCCGGTGTAGGGGTGGGCAAGAACCGGGACACCGCCCGCCTCCACAATGACAGCAATGGCGCGGTGCAACCGGGGGGCATAGTGCGGCACGTGGTAGGGGCCCTCTGCTCGCAGCGGCCCCGCAAACGCGGCTGAGGTGTCCGGGAAATACCCTTTGTCGATAAGGACCTGCGCAATGTGGGGGCGACCCGGTGTTGCTCCCGGTGAGATCGCGTCACTCACCTCCTGCCAGGTCAGCTCATAATCAACCGCGAGTTTCTCCACCATGAGGCGCAACCGGTCGTTCCGGTGAGAACGAATCTTCTCCATCTCTTGGGCTAGGGCGACATTCTCCGGGTCAACCCCATAGCCCAGGAGGTGGACACTTCGGGGAATGGAGCCTGGCTCCTTGTCGATAACCTGCGCGCTCAGCTCGATGCCGGGGAGGAGCAGCATCCCGGACCCCGTCACTGCCTCAGCGGCTTGGCCCAGCCCACTCATGGTGTCGTGGTCGGTCACGGCGAGAACATCAATGCCGGCGGCGAGAGCGTGCTGAATGAGCTCAGCGGGGTGATCATCACCATCAGACGCGGTGGTGTGGGCGTGGAGGTCGATAACGGATGGCACGCCCCCATGCTAGGTGCCAGACTAGAGAGATGGCCGAGTCGGACTCCACAATTCCCCGGGAGAATCGCTCCACCACACCCATTTCGGAAGCGTTTCGTGACTTCATCCAGACCGGGTGGACACCCAAGAAGCGTGCCACACCACAGCCGCTGCCACACCTTTCTCACGTGGTTGACAGGCGCCAACGCCTCAGCGCCTCTTTCCCCGGGATAACCCTGGTGATTCCCGCAGGTTCCACCACGGTGCGCTCGAATGACACCGATTACCCCTATCGCCCCCACACAGCGTTCACGTATCTGACCGGGTGGGGCTCCCAGGCAACACCGGGCAGCATCCTGTGTGGCACACCCGAGGGCTCCGGTCACGAGTGGCAGCTGTTCGTGTTGCCCCCAGCGCCTCGAACCAGCGATGAGTTTTACGCAAACGCCGCGGTCGGCGAGTTCTGGACCGGTGCCCGACCGGGCCTTGAGGAGGTGGGAACCCGGCTTGGCATCGAAGCCCGCGACCTCGCCGAGTGGTCACTTGGCGCTCTGGACCTCGACACCACAGCCCTGATTGCTGACGCCGAGGAGAGCCTGACCCGAGCACTGCGCGATCAGCGCGGAACCGAAAACCCCACCCACGATGATCGCCTCGCCGAGGTGATCAGTGAAATGCGCCTGGTCAAAGACGCCTACGAAATCGCAGAGCTGACTGAAGCGGTTGCTGCCACACACCGGGGTTTCCAGGACATCATCGACCTGCTACCCCAGGCCACCGGTCACCCCCGCGGTGAGCGAATAGTGGAGGGGGCTTTCCATGCACGCGCCCGACTGGAGGGCCACGATGTGGGCTATGGCACTATCGCCGCCAGCGGCTCACACGCCTGCATCCTGCACTGGGTCACCAACGATGGGCCGGTGAGCCCCGGTGATTTACTTCTGGTGGACGCGGGCGTGGAGCGGGATTCCCTCTACACCGCCGACATCACCCGCACACTGCCGGTGTCGGGGACTTTCACCGAGACCCAGCGCCTGGTCTATGACGCGGTGCTGGAGGCGGCGGACGCAGCCTTCGCGGTCGTCACACCGGGTGCTATTTTTCGCGAGATTCACCAGGCCGCCATGGCGGTCATTGCGGCAAAAGTCTCT
>JAQBZV010000028.1 GCA_027728145.1 Actinomycetota bacterium
GAACGGTGCCATCGAAACCCCTGGCGGTGACCACTACTCCTGGCGCCACCTGGTCGATGGCTTGGTGGTGATAGACGTGCCCGGGTACTTCGCCTTCCCCGAGGATCTGGTGGAGTCGGCTGCCCTCCGTGATGGTCATGGGCTCTGGATGGAAGACACCATCGCCTACCCGATAGCGGTCGTGGCCGACAACATCGGGGAGGTGCTGGTGGAGGGTTCCCCCCAGATGGACGTTCAGCATTTGTGCTCCCCGGCAGATTCCAAGGATGGGGAGTGTTAGTTGCCTGGCTGCGGTGAGGAGGGTGTCCTCCAGCGCATCACGGAGGTCCTCTGAGTCTTGGGTGTGGGGGCCTTTGTTCTGGCCATAACGCGCGGGGTTGATATCGGCGCCGCCGGTGATGATGAGCCCATCGAGTCCTTCGAGGATGCTCGTAGCCTGCTCCAGCGTGATGGGTTGTGGCGGAATCATCACCGCCAGCCCACCGGCACGAGTGACGGTCTCGATGTATTGCGCAGGCAAGACGGCGAGCTCAGTGTCGTAAATGGTCATCTGGCCTGGGGTTCGATACGTCGAGAGACCAATTCGGGGTGTGGACACAGGGTATGCAATTCCTTGGGAGTTCAGAGTGTGCTGGGATATGTCCGCTACTCTAAGCGAGCTCCAGCAGAGGAAAGTTGATTGTGACAGAACCGTTCATCCAGGCCGCCAACCTAGTCAAGACCTACACCGCCGGCAAACGAGTCGTCACGGCCCTCGACAACTTATCGCTCAGTGTTCCCCGCGGAACGGTGCAAGCCCTATTGGGTCCAAACGGCGCAGGGAAAACCACGACCGTCAAGGTCCTCACCACCCTCATCAAACCCGACTCGGGTTCCGCGATTCTCGGAGGCGTGGACGTGCTCGCCCAGCCGGACCAGGTTCGCCGCATGATCGGGGTGAGCGGGCAGTATGCCGCGGTCGATGAGAACATGACCGGGTTTGAAAACCTCGACATGGTCGGCAGGCTCTATCACCTCACTCCCGAGGAGTCTCGTCGGAGGGCTCGGGAGCTGATTGAAATGTTTGACCTGGTGGAGGCGGGGGATCGCCCCGTCAAAGGGTTCTCCGGCGGTATGCGCAGGCGTATTGACCTCGCGGGTGCCCTGGTGGTGAACCCGCCGGTGTTGTTCCTGGATGAGCCGACCACGGGCCTTGACCCCCGGAGCCGATTGGCTCTATGGGATGTCATCAAGCGTCTAGTGGCAGGCGGCACCACAGTCTTGCTCACCACCCAATACCTGGAGGAAGCAGACCAGCTCGCCGACAACATCGCGGTCATTGACGAGGGTCGCGTCATCGCGCAGGGCACCAGCGATGAGCTGAAACTCCTCGTGGGAGGACAGCGCGTGGAGGTCACGGTCCACGATGTCGCGGACGTCGAGCGAGCAAAGGGCGTGCTCGCCCCACACGTGACCGGTGACATCGTCACCGGAGCTGACGAGAGAACTCTGGTGGGACCGGTCGATAATGCCGCCAAGTCTTTGCAGGCTGTGTTGAAAGCCATGGCGGATGCCGGGATTGAGCTCAATGACGCCGGAATGCGTCGCCCCACCCTGGATGACGTGTTTTTGCAACTCACTGGACACAAGGCAGAGGAGGTCACCGCGTGACCATGCTCACACCGCGGGGAACCCCGCTGTCACGTTTCCTCTCCGACGGGTGGGTGACCACTAAGCGAAACCTGCTGAAAATCAAGCGGGTGCCCGACATTCTGGTGTTCACACTCATTCAGCCGATCATGTTTGTGCTGCTGTTCACCTATGTCTATGGCGGGGTCATCGACATCCCTGGCAGCTCCTATGCGGAGTTTTTGATGGCGGGAATCTTTGCTCAGACGGTGGTGTTCGGGTCCACCTATTCGGGTTCCGCTATGGCGCAAGACTTGAAAGATGGCATCATCGACAGGTTTAGAACCCTGCCGATGAGCCCTGCGGCAGTGCTGGTGGGTCGCACCAACGGTGACATGTTTATCAACGCAAGCTCCATGGTGGTCATGATGATCACCGGTTTTATTGTGGGGTGGCGGATTCGCTCCAGCTTCTTTGAGGCCCTCCTTGCTGTTCTGCTGTTGCTGTTGTTCGCCTACTCGTTCTCCTGGGTGATGGCCTACATCGGCATGAGTGTGAGAAGCCCGGAGATCATCAACAACGTGTCGTTCTTGGTGCTTTTCCCGTTGACCTTTATCTCCAACGCTTTTGTCCCCTCCGAAACCCTCCCCACCCCGCTTCGGGTGTTTGCGGAGTGGAACCCGGTGTCAGCGTTGGTGCAATCGGCCCGAGAGCTCTTTGGGAACACTGCTCCGGGAACACCGGTCGGCGATGCGTGGACGTCTCAGAACCCGATTTTGACGGTGCTGCTCGGAATGGCCGTTATGTTGGCCATTTTTGTTCCACTGTCGATCAGGAAGTTCCAGTCGATTAGCTCTCGCTAACAGTGTCAGCCTGCTCTCGAGTGTGTTCTTTACACTGAGGGCTATGCCCCGCACAGCCCTCACCAAGAACGGTTTTGCCCCCAAAACCTGTCAGAGCTGTGGTCTGCCCTTTGAGTGGCGAAAGAAGTGGGCGAAGAACTGGGACCAGGTCCGCTACTGCTCCGAGAAGTGCAAACGAGGGGGGAACTCCTCGTGATGACTGTGACCTTGGTGACGTCGGTGTTTATGTCGAAAGCGGACGCTCTCGCTGTGTTGGAAGAAGTCCTCGATGCTCCCTGGAACATCGATGATCCAGGCGATGTGACCCTGCCGCTGGCAGGAGGCGTGGTGTTGAGTATCGAGGTCCCCCACTACGGCGAGGATCTCCCCCTCACCCTGGATCTTCACCACGACGACGCATCAGTGTTGCGAGACGTGGCTGACCAGGTCTGGGCAACCCTCGAGAAAGCGCTTGGGTGGTCGATCCACGAAATCCCTAGGGGAGCAGTCGGTTAGGTCCTCTAAACAGGAACGTGGTCTCTCGAATACTGGACTGCTCAAGCATCAACATCATCACGCGGGCGAGACCCATCCCAAATCCCCCATGCGGGGGGACGCCGTGGCGGAAGAAGTCAAAGTAGCTCTGGAGCTCATCCAGGTGCATGCCCTTGTCCTTCGCTTGCGCCTCGAGAATCTCGATGCGGTGCTCGCGTTGGGCTCCCGTAGAGATTTCTGTCCCCCGGAATAACAGGTCATAGGACTTCGTGAGCGCATCATTGTCGGCGTGACGCATGTGATAGAACGGGCGAATGCTGGTGTCGTAGTCGGTCACAAAGACAAACGGATGACCGTGGGTTTCCTCGATATAGGCGGAAAGTCTGCGCTCTGCCTCGGGGTCCAGATCGCCATCAGCTCGGGGAATGTCATATCCGCCCGCTGACACAATCTCCCGTGCCTCTTGCAGTGTCACCCGCGGGAACGGGCTCGTCGGAACAGTGAGCTCAACACCCATGACGTCTGAGATCTGAGCGCCATACTTCTCCACCACAGCGGTGATACCGGCGATCAGAACCTGCTCGTGCATGGCCATCACATCGTGGTGAGAGTCAACCCAGCTCATTTCCGCGTCAACGCTGGTGAACTCGGTTGCGTGGCGGGCGGTGAAGGAGGGATCTGCCCGGAAAGCTGGGGCAATCTCGAACACGGCACCGAAACCCGCGGGTTGGGCCATCTGCTTGAAGAACTGGGGGCTTTGCGCCAAGTATGCGGTGGTGTCGAAGTAGCCGACCTCGAACAGCTCCGCGCGAGATTCACTCGCACTGGCCATGAACTTGGGCGTGTGAATCTCGATCCAGTTGTTCTCCACCCACCAGGAGCGCATGCCGTGCTCAAACGCTGTTTGGGCACGGAAAATCAGGTTGGCCGCGGGTCGGCGCAAATCAAGGAAGCGCCAGTCCATCCGCTTATCCACACTGGAGTCCTCCGCAATGGGGGGCTCCGGTTCTGCAACCCCGGTCATCTCGAGGGAGTGGATTTTCACTTCCAAGCCGCCGAGTTTCACGCGCTCATCGAGCTTGAGTTCACCGGTCACGTGGACAAAGGTCCCGGCAGAGAGCAAAGAAATGGAGTCCGTCAGGGTTCGACGCTCTAGAGACGAGCCCGCCTCGGGGTCGTCTTCGCGGAGAGCTGGGTTCACCAGCTGGGCGCTACCGGACTCATCCCGCAGGATGATGAACTGCACCTTTTTTTGGTCGCGGACTGTCTCAACGAATCCCCCCACCGACACAGTGGTGCCATCGGGTGTCTGGGCAAGGTCGGCGATACGGGTGCGAGTGGTCACGAGAGTCGAGTCTAGCCCGGACCCAGATTCTCCCGAGCTTGCCCCTCGTAGAATGAGGGGGTGCCAGCAGACCTCCTCCACTTTGTCAGGCATGGCGAGGTGCATAACCCCGAGCGCATTCTGTATGGCCGACTCGACGGGTTTGGACTGAGTGATCGCGGCCACCAGATGGCGGCGAGAAGCGCCAGCGCTCTCGCAACACGACCCATAGCGAAGATCTATGCGAGCCCCCTGCAACGAGCGCAAGAATCTGCGGCCCCACTCGCTACAGATATGGGCCTGCCGATTGAGACCGATGAGCGCCTGAACGAGGGTCTCAATCATTTCCAGGGGACCAGGCTTTCAGCGGCCAGGCTGCTGCGGGACCCCTCCGCCTGGATGGCGCTTCACAACCCGTTCAAGCCCAGCTGGGGTGAGCCCTACCGAGACATTGCGAAGCGCATGATGGCGGTGGCGGAGGATGCCTGGAACTCCGTGGAGGAGGGCGAGGTGGCGCTCGTTACCCACCAGGTCGCGATTTGGGTCATGCATCGATACGTCGCAGGAATTCCGTTGCCGCACTTGCCCTCGCAGCGACGATGTTCACTCTCCAGCATCACCACCATCAAGAAGGTGGGGGAGCGCTGGAAAGAGGAAAGCTACCGGGAACCAGCGGCTGACCTGTTAGAAGATGCCATCGATTTGGGAGCCGTCTAGGTGAGGGCATTACTGGGTGCCGGCCTGGTTCTTGCCGGTCTCCTGTTGAGCGGGTGCGCGGGTGAGGGTGACGCTCTCGCGGAGCAGTATCGAGCCGGGACCGGGGCGAACTACATTTCAGGTGATGGTGCGCTGACGGTGGTGGCTCCCGAGTCACGTGCTGACTCGCTGGAGTTCTCTGGACCACTCGAGGTGGGTGGGACTTTCTCTAGTGCGGACTATGCGGGCCAGATCCTGGTGGTCAACTTTTGGTATGCCGGGTGCCCACCGTGTCGCCTGGAAGCCCCCGACCTAGAGGCACTCCACCAAGAATTTAGGGATGAGGGGGTTGTCTTCATTGGGGTGAACATCCTCGACCAAGCCCCCACCGCACTCGCTTTTGCTGATGAGTTTGGGGTGACCTACCCCTCCATCATGGACACCAACGATGGTTCTGTTCGCCTCGCGTTTGCTGGCCAAGTAGCGCCAAACGCAGTGCCCACCACGGTCGTGCTGGATCAGCAAAGTCGTGTTGCCGCACGGATTTCCGGGCTCCTCACCGACCCCGACGTGCTAGCGGAACTCATCCGGGACGTTCAAGCCGAGGGCCTTGGCTCATGAGCTCCATCGGTGAGCTGGTCTTCTCCGGGCCCCTGCTGCTGGCCTTGCCGATAGCGCTGGCTGCCGGATTCGTCGCGTTCGCGTCACCCTGCGTTTTGCCTCTCGTCCCCGGATACCTCGGCTATGTCAGTGGGTTCACCGGCTCCACCACTACGAAGCGGCCCACCACCCGATTGGTGGTGGGGGTGTTGCTGTTCATTCTGGGGTTCTCCACCGTGTTCATCAGTTTCTCCATCGTGTTTGCCTCACTCGGGGCAGCGCTCATCGCGTGGGTGGACGTCATCCTGCGGATTGCGGGCCTGCTGCTAATCCTGATGGGCTTTGTGTTTATTGGGCAGGTGTCGTTCCTGCAGCGGACAACAAAACTCCCCCTGGCCAGTGCCAATGGTTTCCTCGGCGCACCAATCCTCGGTGTTGTCTTTGGTCTGGGCTGGGCGCCCTGCATTGGCCCCACCCTTATTGCGGTCAACACGTTGGCGTTTAGCGTGGGTGACGTTCCTCGAGCGGCTGTGCTCGCTGTGGCGTATTGCCTCGGGTTGGGAATACCGTTTCTTCTCATTGCGCTCGGCTTTGGCTGGGTCACGGGAGCAGTTGACTGGGTGAAGCGTCACATTCGCGCGATCAACATTGCCGGTGGTGTGATTCTGATGGCCATTGGAACAGCCATGGTCTCGGGTGTGTGGCAAATCTGGATGTCGAGTCTTCAGGCGGTGATCGGTGGAACCACTACGCCCCTCTGATTACGACGACGGCCAGGCCGAGCGTCCCATCCAGCAGCCAGCCCTCGGACTGGCAGGGTTTGGGCGTTTCATGTGGCGGCAGCTCACCAGCATGCGCACAGCACTCATTCTGTTACTGCTGCTGGCGCTCGCCTCCATCCCCGGCTCGCTTGTCCCGCAGCGCTCCAGTGACCCCAACGGAGTCGTTCAGTTCCGCCGAGAGGATCCCGAGCTCTTCGAAATTCTCGACACCCTGCAGTTGTTTGACACCTTCACGTCCGCCTGGTTCTCCTCGATCTACTTGCTGCTGTTTATTTCCCTCGTTGGGTGCATCCTGCCTCGCACCTCTCACCACCTCAAAGCTCTGCGCTCAGCACCCCCGGCAACACCCGCAAGGCTTGAGCGCCTCGAGCACTACCGGAGTGAAACACTCGAGGGGGACCCGGAGGAGCTATTGCGATCCGCCGAAGAAACACTGCGGAAAACTGGCTACCGGGTGAAGGTCGAGGGCACCAGTGTTGCGGCCGAGCGCGGATATCTTCGGGAGACGGCGAACCTGGTGTTCCACTTTGCGCTGGTGGGAATCCTGTTGGGGTTGGCACTCGGAACCGGGTTTAAGTACCAAGGCCAGCGAGTGTTGGTGGAGGGGCAAACGTTCACCAACCAGCTCACCAGCTATGACTCGTTCAACCCGGGCCGCTTTTTCACCGACTCCTCTCTCGAGCCCTACTCGCTCACCCTCAATGACTTCACCCCCACCTACCAGTTCGACTTCACCTCCGGGTTTGCTAACCCCCTGGACTTTGTTGCCGACATGACGCTGACGGACTCCGAGGGAGCGCGGGACATGGAGCTTCGGGTCAACCAACCGCTGGATCACGAGGGCACCTCGGTCTATCTCCTGGGGAACGGGTTTGCCCCCTGGATTACCGTCTACTCACCCGCGGGTGATGTGGTGTTTAGCCAACCGGTCGCCTTTTTGCCGCAGGACTCCAACTTGACCAGCTTGGGTGTGGTGAAGATTCCAGACGGTTTGCCCTCTCAATTGGGCATGATCGGGTTCTTCTATCCCTCCGCAGTGGCGCTTGAGACCGGGGCACTCACCTCGGTGTATCCAGAACCCGATCAGCCGGTGTTGACATGTTTTCCGGGGTGATCTCGGGTTGGACGAGGGGATTCCCCGCAATGTCTACTCCCTGGACACCGACTCGCTGACCCAGTTGACCGGGGGTGAGACTGGCAGGGACTCACTCGTCATGGGTTTGGGGGACCGGGTTGACTTGCCCTCAGGTCTTGGGTCCGTGGAATTCACTGAGCTTCGACGCTTCGTGAGCTTTGATGTTCACCGCGACCCCACCCAACTACCGGTGGCCATTTCGGCAGTGCTGATCATGGCGGGACTGATCGTGACGCTGTTTGTGACCAGACGCCGCGCCTGGATTCGGGTCACACCCGGAAAGAAGGGTGAAGCGACGGTGGAGTTCGCAGCCCTCGCTCGAGGAGAAGACCCAGGCCTTGCCAAGGGGTTGGATGAGCTGGTCGAGGCATTTTCCCAGAGCGTGAAATCTACACTAAAGGGGTGATGATGGATTTCTCTTATCTCTCCCTGGTGGCGGTGTATTCGGCAATGGCCGTCTACACGGTGGCATTGTTTGCGTTCAGTTGGGATCTCGCCAAGCGCTCCGCGGCAAAACCTGTGCCCGTCATGGCTGGCGGTGGCGGCCGAGAAGCAGAAGCTCCCGCGGATCCCACCACGTGGAGTCCTTTCCAGCGCATTGGCCTCACCCTGTTGGTGCTCGGGTGGATTATCCACCTGCTCGCCACGATTGGCCGAGGAATTGCGGGGAACAGGGTTCCCTGGGCCAACATGTTTGAGTTCGGTCTGACCTCCACCATGCTGATCGTGGCGGTGTTCTTAGGAACCCTGTTCTGGAAAGACCTCGGGTATTTGGGTGCCTACATCACCGGGTTTGTGCTTCTTGCTCTTGGTGTGGTGACCGTCAACTTCTATGTTGACATCACCCCGCTTCCACCGGCCCTGCAGTCTGCGTGGTTGGTCATTCACGTCTTTGTCGCAAGCCTTGCCACCGCTTTCTTTGCCCTGGGGGCAGCACTATCAGCCCTTCAGCTGGTGCGCGCCCGGTATGAGGCCAGGCAGATGGCGAAGGCGCGCATTATGAACACGTTGCCGAGCTCCTCGGTGATGGAGTCTCTTGCCTATCGCTTGAACGTGGTGGGTTTTGTCATGTGGAGCTTCACCCTCATCGCGGGAGCCATCTGGGCTGAGCGGGCGTGGGG
Source organism: Actinomycetota bacterium (assembly GCA_027728145.1). Taxonomy (GTDB): domain Bacteria; phylum Actinomycetota; class Actinomycetes; order Actinomycetales; family Microbacteriaceae; genus Pontimonas. The sequence continues at coordinate 8,604 of JAQBZV010000028.1, forward strand.
TCGCTACTGGGGTTGGGATGTCAAAGAGGTCTGGACCTTCATCATTTGGGTGCTCTTCGCCGGCTACATTCACGCCCGTGCCACCCGGGGGTGGCGCGGTTCACGCGCAGCGTGGCTGGCGATAATCGGCTTTGCGGCCGTGCTTTTCAACTACACCGTGGTGAATATCGCCTTCACCGGTCTGCACTCCTACTCCGGTCTCTAAACCGGCCTCTCCAGCAGAGCCAAACACCGGTCCAAGCGCTGGTGCCACCAGGCGGTGCGCTCAGCGCTTGCGAGGAGGCCCGAAACTTTGGCCATGTCGAGCACCGGTGGTGTGATCTCGAGTAGTCCTGCCTGGGCAACCAGGGGCGTGGTGACCACATCATGTGCCAGGAAACTCTGCGTGCCAAGA
>JAQBZV010000029.1 GCA_027728145.1 Actinomycetota bacterium
GGCCACCATCAGGATGGCCTCGACCTCGCGATCAAGGTCTCTGCCTACATCAGTCATCGACACGGTCCTCGCCTCCCCATTCCTCACCCAGGTGGGCGAGAGAGTCATCCGTAAAGTCCTCAGCAACCCACTGGAGTGTCAATTCACCCAAGGGTTCTAGCTGCTGAAAAGTAATGGCTGATTCCCGGTAAAGCTCCAGGACAGCGAGGAATCGTGCGACGACGACCCCGCGCTCCTCGACCCCGGCAATCAGTGAGCGGAAGCTCACCGGCTTGCCGCTTTTCAGCAAGGCCACCACGTGTGCGGCCTGCTCACGGATACTGACCAGCGGTGCATGCAAGTGCTCCAGGCCCACCACAGGGATTTCTCGCGGTGCCAGAGCGAATACTGCGAGGGCGTGAAAATCTTCCAGGCTCAGTGTCCACTGCAGAGGAGGAGCAGACTCACGGAACTTGTCCTCCAGCCTCACCTGCCGTGGGTGACGGCCCGACTCCTGGTCAAATCTCTCCGCAAACCAGGCTGAGACGTCTTTGAATGCGCGATATTGCAGCAACCGGGCAAACAGAAGGTCGCGCGCTTCCAACAGGGCGACGTCCTCGGGATCGACGAACTCTCCCTGCGGCAGCAAGCCCACAATCTTCATATCCAGAAGCGTTGCGGCTACCACCACAAACTCACTCGCGGCGTCAAGACCGGCGACACCCTCCAGGTGTCTGACATAGCCAAGAAACTCATCGGTCACTGCCCCGAGAGACACCTCGGTGATGTCGAGCTTCCGTGAGCTAATGAGGCTCAGAAGAAGGTCAAAGGGACCATCAAAGTTGGCGAGAGAAACCTGAAACCCATCTCCCACCGCGTGTCCCTCCACCTCCGGAAGGTCCAGCGTTTTAGGCGATGGAACCACGGGCAATGAGCTCTCTCGCCAGCTGGCGATAGGTCTGAGCGCTGGCATGGTTGGGCGCAAACTCCGTGATGGGCAGACCGGCCACGGAGGCATCGGGGAACTTGACGGTCTTCCCAATAACAGTGTCCATCACGGTGTCGCCAAATGTCTCAACAACCCGCTCCATGACCTCTTTGGCATGCAGGGTTCGGGCGTCAAACATGGTGGCAACAATCCCATCGACCCGGATGGCAGGATTCAATCGATCGCGAACCTTATCGATGGTGTCGATTAAGAGAGCCACTCCGCGAAGAGCAAAGTACTCGGTCTCTAGGGGAATTAACACCCCGTGCGCAGCCGTCAAAGCGTTGACTGTCAGCAATCCGAGCGACGGTTGGCAATCAATCAGCACAACGTCATAGTCGCCCAAGACGGGCTTCAATACCCGGGCCAAAATTTGTTCCCGAGCCACCTCGTTAACGAGGTGGACTTCTGCGGCAGAAAGGTCAATATTTGCCGGAATGATATGAATCCCTGAGACCTGAGTGGGCTGAATTGCTTTCCGAACGTCCTTCTCTCGTCCCAGGAGAAGGTCATAAATCGTGGTGGTGTCGTGGGTGTTGACACCCAAGCCGGCGGAAAGAGCTCCCTGCGGATCGAAATCCACCATCAACACACTGCGGCCATACTCCGCGAGGGCGCCACCCAAACTAATGGTGGTGGTCGTCTTCCCGACGCCACCTTTCTGGTTACACAGCGCAACGACGCGTGCTGGACCGTGGGATTTGAGGACTGGGGGCTCGGCAAAATCACGGATGGGGCGCCCTGTGGGGCCCGTCTTTACCGGTGTTTTTGCCATATCCCGAGTCTACAGCGAAGCGCTATCGGGCGCGTGGATGAGCACTCTGATAGACCTCGCGCAGGGTATCAATCGTCACTTTGGTATAAATCTGCGTCGTCGACACCGACGAATGTCCCAAAAGCTCCTGCACAACCCGAATATCTGCTCCCCCGGCGAGAATATGGGTCGCAAATGAGTGCCGAAGGGTGTGGGGGGACAGTGACCGGGTAAGCCCTGCCCTTTCAGCCGCACTTTGCAAGATCAGCCAGGCGTTTTGTCGCGACAGAGCACCCCCGCGGTTTCCGAGAAAAACCATCGCAGTCGCTCGCCCCCGGGAGGACAGCAACGCGGGTCGAGCTCGAGTGAGATACGTATCGAGTGCATCCCGCGCAAAAGATCCCACCGGAACGATGCGCTGCTTGTTTCCTTTCCCCGTCACCCTGATCGAAGGCGCAGCCCTCAGGCTGTCATCGAGCACATCGTCCACGCTGAGCGCGAGCGCTTCAGAGATCCTCGCTCCAGTGGCATAGAGAAATTCCAGGAGCGCTCGATCGCGCAAAGCGGGAGGCTCATCTCCGACCACAGAATCGAGCAGAGCCTGAACCTCGCTGATGGTCAGTGCCTGAGGCAATCTGGCGGGCAGAGCTGGTGGGGTGACGCCAAAACTCACGTCCTCAGCGATGACCTTCTCGTCCTGAAGATACCGGTGAAAGTTCTTGATACTGGACACTTTTCGCGCCACCGTTGTGGCGGCACCCTCAAGGCCCTCCACATAGGTCCCCACGTGGGTGGAAGTTATCGCACCCGGCGTAGAAATACCCAGAGAGTCCAGATAAGTGAGATAGGCCAGGAGGTCGCGGCTGTAGGCGGAGATGGTGTTGACCGATCGACCCCGCTCCAGGGTGAGGTAGCGCACGTAATGCTCAAGTGATCGCTCGAGCTCGCTTCGGGGGTCTCCCCCGGCACCGTTATTGCCGGTGGACATGGGCCGCCAGGAGCGCGGTGACAGCAATTTGGTTGCGGATTTTCCCTGTCACCGCGGCAGTGACCGCATCGCGCATCGGAACGAAGCGCATCTCTAAGTCGGCTTCCTCTCCGGTGCGAACGTAATCATGCTCGAGCGCCGAGAGTCCCGTGGCGATATAGATATGGATGAACTCATTGGACCCCCCTGGGGTCGTGTTGAGAGTGGTGAGAAACTCCCACTGGGACGCCTCAAGGTCCGCTTCCTCGGCTAACTCTCGTTTGCCACAGACCAGAGGGTCTTCGCCGGGAATATCGAGCAACCCCGCCGGAATCTCCCAGTTCAGGCTTCGAATGGCGTGACGATACTGCCGAATCATCATCACCTCGTCCTCCTCGTTGAGGGCAACAATGGCAACAGCACCGGTGTGGTCGACGTAATCCCGGCTCAACACCTCGTCGTTGTAGGCAACGGTGTCTCGGACGATGTTCCAGATTGCCCCCTCATACACCGTCTCGGTGCTGAGGACCGGAATCGAGAGGTGCTCGTCTTCAGGGATGAAGCGAGCAGACATCAGGAGGCCTGATCGGTGACCGCAAACAACGCTGACGAGTTGTGGCGCTCCAGAGCCGCCTCGACCAGTCCCGCAAACAGGGGGTGCGCGCGATTCGGCCTAGAGCGGAGCTCTGGGTGAGCCTGCGTGGAGACATAAAACGGGTGCACGGCCTTCGGTAATTCGACAAGCTCAACAAGGCTGTCATCGGGTGAAGTTCCTGAAAACACCAAGCCTGCCTTTTCGAGGTCCGCCCGGTAGGCGTTATTGACTTCATACCGGTGCCGGTGGCGCTCCGTAATCGTGGGGGCTCCATACAGCTCGGCCACGATGCTGCCCTTTTTGAGAGCCGCCTCATAGAGACCCAGGCGCATCGTGCCACCCATGTCTCCTTGGCCAGAAACGATGTCCACCTGCTCCGCCATGGTCGCGATCACCGGGTGCTGGGCGTCGGGGTCAAATTCGGTGCTAGAGGCACCCGCAAGATTCGCGTGGCTGCGTGCGTACTCAATGACCATGCACTGCAATCCCAGGCACAGCCCCAGGGTAGGAATCGAATTCTCCCGGGCATAACGAAGTGCGCCCACTTTTCCTTCGATGCCACGAATACCAAAGCCTCCCGGAACACAGATTCCGTCCACGTCGGACAGTGCCTTTTCGGCGCCCGCTGGAGTCTCACACTCGTCGCTCGCGACCCACTTGAGCTCAACTCGAGTCTGATGAGCAAACCCGCCGGAGCGAATAGCCTCACTCACGGAGAGATACGCATCGGGCAGGTCAATATATTTACCCACCACCGCGATTGTCACCGTGTGACGGGGGTGGTGAACAGCGTCCAACAGGTCTTTCCAACCGTCCCAGACCATCTCGCCCGCCTGAAGACCCAGGTGGTCGATGATGTAATCGTCGAGGTCCTGGCTGTGAAGGAGGGAGGGGATGTCGTAAATGCTTCCCACGTCCACCGCATTCACCACGGCGGCCTCATCGACGTCACACATCAGCGCAATCTTGCGTCGGTTCGCGCTCTCCACAGGACGATCACTGCGCAGCACCAGGGCATCGGGCTGAATACCAATCGATCGAAGAGCTGCAACCGAGTGCTGCGTGGGTTTCGTCTTTTGCTCACCGGAGGCGCCCATAAAGGGAACGAGCGACACGTGAACAAAGAAAACGTTCTCCCGGCCTAGCTCGTGGCGAACCTGACGGGCGGCCTCAATGAAGGGCTGGCTCTCAATGTCGCCGACGGTGCCACCGATTTCGGTGATGATGACATCGGGACGGGGCTCCTCATGCGCCTGAAGGCGCATGCGCATCTTGATTTCGTCCGTGATGTGGGGAATCACCTGAACCGTGTCGCCCAGGTACTCACCGCGACGCTCCTTGGCAATAACTTCTTGATACACCTGACCCGTGGTGACGTTGGCAGCTCGCGAAAGGTTGATATCGAGGAAACGTTCGTAGTGCCCAATATCGAGGTCGGTTTCCGTCCCATCATCGGTCACGAAAACTTCTCCGTGCTGGAAAGGGTTCATGGTCCCCGGGTCGACGTTCAGATACGGGTCAAGCTTCTGCATGACGACCTTGACGCCCCGGCCTGCCAGCAGATTTCCCAGAGACGCGGCAGTGAGACCTTTTCCGAGGGAGGAGACAACACCTCCGGTCACAAAAATGTGTTTTGTGATGTCCGTTTCAGTGTTTTTTGAGGTTCCCGCCACGGGACTCAAGAGTAACTGGTTACGGGTGGTCTTAGCGACGACTCACCGAATGGGTTTTCTCCAGAAGCTCTTTTGCGTGAGAAAGAGCCGTGTGGGAGTCCTCCATGCCGCCCAGCATGCGAGCCAATTCCCGAACCCGCTCATCGCCCACCAACACTGCAACATTGGAGGTGGTGACCTGGCCGTTGGTGTCCTTGACCACCAACAGGTGATTGTTCGCATACGCCGCGACCTGGGCTAGGTGGGTGACCACGATGACTTGTGCGTTCTGAGCGAGCCGGTCGAGCCTCCGGCCAATTTCCAGCGCGCTCGCTCCCCCCACTCCCGCATCGACCTCGTCAAACACGAACGTGGGCACTGGGTCATTCCCGGCGATGACCACCTCGAGTGCCAACATCACCCGAGACAGCTCACCGCCTGATGCCCCTTTGCCCAGGGGCAATGGCTGGGACCCGGGATGCGCGGACAGAAGCAGACTGATCTGATCCTGACCATGACTGGACAGTGCTCCACCACTCTCTACTGTGACTTGGAAGGTTGCGGTGGGCATAGCAAGAGCTGCCAGTTCCTGTGTCACCTTCTCCCCCAGATGACCGGCCGCTTCCTGTCGGAGGGCACTGAGCTTGGCTGCCCCCTGCTGAGTAACGACCAGAGCAGCCTCGACTTCCGCCGTCAGGGCGTCCAACGTGCTCTCGTCTTGGTCCAGCTCGAGCAGTCGTGCTGACCCCTGGTCCGCAAAGGTCAAGACATCCTCGAGTGTGGGGCCAAACTTTCGCATGACACCCGTAATTGCGGCGAGGCGATCATGGCTCTCCTCCAGCGAAAGACCAGTCCCTGATTCCAAACCGGCCGCATACCCGGAGAGCGCCTGACTCACCTCCTGCACCTGATATGTCGCATCGGCGAGTTGGGCGCGAAGGCCCTGCAACGACGCGTCAAAATCAGCCACTCTTTCGAGTGCGCGAATAGCACCGTCGAGAAGTGACGAAGCATCCACCGAGTCCATGCCGCTCTCTTCGGCAGAGAGCGCCTGCTTCGCCTGGGCTATTCCGGCTCGAAGCTCCTCACTGTTGGAGAGTTTGGTGATGGACTCTTTCAGCGTCTCGTCTTCACCCACTTCGGGAGATACGGCCTCGATATCAGCCAGCGCAATCCGTAACTCTTCCGCTTCCCTGCGCCGTTGATCAGCCTGAGTGGTCAAAGTTTCCAGTCGCTCCGCGAGGTCTTTGTAGTGCGCAAAAGCGGCCTGATAGGAACCCAGGACATCCCGGATCTCCTCGCCAGCAAATCGATCGAGCGCGTCGCGCTGCGCGGATTCGGACTTCAGTCTGATTTGGTCGCTTTGACCGTGAATCACCACAAGTTCCTCCGCCAGTTCCGCCAGAGCAGACACGGGGGCACTCCGGCCTCCCACGAGGGCTCGCGAGCGACCCTCGGAGTGAACCTCGCGGGATAGAACGAGTTCGCCCTCATCGATTGCAGCCCCCAGCTCGAGAGCGCGCTCACGCACACCCGGGCTCTCATTCAGCGAAAAACGACCCTCCACCCAGCTGGAGGAGCTCCCCGATCGCACGCGCGCTGCATCAGCTCTGGCGCCGAGCAGAAGACCGAGTGCGGTGACCACCATAGTTTTGCCGGCACCCGTCTCACCGGTCACCACCGTGAGACCGGGTCCCAAGGGAAGTGTGGCCTGGGAAATAACGCCGAGGTCCGAGATCGTGATGTCGACAATCACTGGCTTACTCCCTCGGGCCGCGCCAGCCGGTGACCGGCAACGAAAACTTGTTGACCAAGCGGTCAGTGAAGGGACCGGGGTGGAGACGTGCCAATCGGATGGGTTCCAAGCTCTTGGATGCTTGAACCCGAGATCCGGGGGTGATGTCCACACTCCTGCGGCCATCGCACCACAACACGGCGTTCGCAGCCGAGCGCTCGAGGAGCTCCACCGCCATCACCGAATCGGGCCCGACAACGAGCGGTCGAGCAAAAAGAGCGTGTGCTGAGAGCGGCACCATGAGCAAAGCTTCTACCCCTGGCCACACAATGGGGCCTCCGGCGGAGAATGAGTACGCGGTCGAACCCGTGGGGGTTGCCATCACGACACCATCAGCGCCAAAGGCCGAGATGGGTCGACCATCCACCTCTAAGGCAACCTCAATCATTCTCGCGCGAGACGCTTTTTCGAGTGTTGCTTCATTGAGAGCAAAACTTCGATACACCTCGACACCGTCCCGCAGCACCACAACGTCGAGAGCAAGGCGCTCCTCCACGTCATACTCCCCGGCCAAAGCCTGAGTGACCGTCCACGCCAAATCATCCTTTTCGCTCTCCGCGAGAAAGCCCACGTGACCGTGGTTGATTCCAAGAAGTGGGGCGGTGGACCCGCGGGTGAGTTCAGCGGCAGCGAGGATGGTGCCATCGCCACCTAGGACAATGGTCAACTCGACATCGCCAGGGTCAACCTCAGAGCCCAGCAAGGACAGGTCCCCCGAGAAGTGAGAGCGAAAAGCATCCGCCTGCTCCGGCGCCACCACCGGGGTGAGTCCCGCATTCACGAGCTGATCACACACGGCGCTCGCGGCAGTGAGCGCGTCCTGGCGACCCGTGTGGGCCAAGACAAGCATGTGCCTCTTCTGTGCCATTAGGGTCTCCAGCCTACGAATGAGCTAGTTCGTGAATCTGCTCTGACCATTGTGGCGGATTACGGCCGTGAGTGGGACTCAGCCAACACAGGTACTCCTTGTTCCCCGATTCCCCGGTGATGGGCGATGGCATGAGCCCACCGATTTCCAACCCTTCGCCGGCAGCGCACTCTAGGACCGAACGGATGGCCTCTTCGCGCAATTCTGCGTTCTGGACGATTCCGTCCTTAACGCCTCCTTTTCCCACCTCGAACTGGGGTTTGATGAGCGCCACCCAGTCGCAGGACCCCACCGCCTCCACGACTGGGGGAATGATCTGGGAGAGTGAGATGAAACTGACATCACAGGTAATGAGCTCGGGGCGCACGCCAACTTCTTGGTCCCACCACGACGCAGTGAGCTCTCGGACATTGAGGCCCTCCCGGGAATCAACCCGGGGGTCATCGCGGATGTCGGGATGCAATTGACCGTGGCCAACATCCACTGCCACCACACGACTAGCTCCCCGTTCCAGCAAGACCTGGGTGAAGCCCCCCGTGGAGGCACCAATGTCCAGCGCAACCTTGCCGGTGGGATTAATCTCCCAGGCATCAAGCGCTGCTAGCAGCTTGAGCGCTCCACGCCCCACATAGTCAGGGGACCCGATGATCTCGAGAACGACGTCATCGGATACCTCGCTCGCGGGCTTGGTGACAGCGTTTCCCTCCACGAGAACATCCCCCGCTCGAATGCGCCTCTGGGCTTTGGTGCGAGAGTCCACGAGACCTCTCGCGACAAGTGCGCTATCGAGTCGCATGGGCCCAGCTAGTCGGATTCGGGCTGGTCGAGCATGGTGTGAAGTTCGTCATAGACCGCCCCGAGCGCGTCAGCGCGCTCAGCCAACGGAAGCTCCGCAAGAGCGTCGAGGCGTTGTTGCCACTGCTCAGAATCCATGCTCACCCTCACGAATATATCTGGGGATCAACATCGAGGCCGAATATCTTCAACCCCGAGTCGTGAATGATGGTCGCCCCCGCTCGAATCAGATCAATCTTTTTGCCAGGCCGCGCAACACGGATCACATGACCTTTTCGTCGCACGACCGCGCGACCAACCTCCACCGTCTGGACCCCATCGGAATCTTCTGACCGAATGGTCTCCGGATAGGGCTTGTGGAGATCACGGAGGTCCTCCAGCACGTAGGTCGGGCGCTGTGACTCGTCACTCGCGAGCAAAGTCTTGGGGGTGTCTATTCCGGTGAGAACCAAAGCCGAG
>JAQBZV010000030.1 GCA_027728145.1 Actinomycetota bacterium
GCCAGGAAAGTGCTGACTGCTTTGGAGGCTGTTGCCGGCGTGGCAGGGGCCGCAGACACATCAGTCATCAGTGCCGACCACATAGCGCTGGCACTCGATCGGGCACTGGTTCGCTATGACCAGGCCGGTGACCAGCATTACGACGTCATAAGCGCCTTCATCAAGTCGGTGCGAGGCAGTGATGCTGACGCCGCGCTTCATTACCTGGCACGGATGATTGAAGCGGGGGAGGACCCGCGATTTATCGCGAGACGACTCATCATCCTGGCAGCGGAAGACATTGGTTTGGCCGACCCGACAGCGCTCACCCTTGCCGTGTCTGTCGCCCAGGCTGTCGCGCTTATCGGTATGCCTGAGGGCCGAATTCCCCTTGCCGAGGCAACCGTCTATCTCGCCCTAGCTCCCAAATCAAACGCCGCCTATGTGGGAATTAACGAGGCTCAACGCGATATCCGCGAGGGGCGCATTGGTGAAGTCCCGCCACACCTGCGGGACGCTCACTATCCAGGTGCGGCGTCGCTGGGTCACGGCGCGAAATACCGTTACCCCCATGACGAGTCCGCCGGTATTGTGTCGCAGCCCTACGCTCCGGAACCGGTGGCCGGGGCACAGTATTACCGACCGACCAGCAGGGGTCTCGAGCGGGAGCTCCAGGAGCGAACTCGCCACATTAGAGAGATCCTGCGCGGGGTTGAGGACTAGGGAAACTGGCTGTTCTGTGGTACTTTTGCCTCTGGTCTGGGACCTCGTCATCGCGCGGCTGCGGAGCTGAGGATCTTCAGAAAGGTCGCTGTAGCCGCGTCTTTCGATAGACACAATCCCTCGAATTTGTATGGACTCAGTGTGATGCGTTGCATCACCCCTCGTTACCAAGGAGAAATTTTTCGTGTCGACTCGTTCACGTACCAGAAGCAAGACCCGCCTGTCGCGGGCACTCGGAATCCCGCTGACCCCCAAGGCAGCCAAGTATTTAGAAAAGCGCCCCTATGCTCCAGGCGAGCACGGTCGCACCAAGCGCAAGACTGACAGTGACTACGCTGTTCGTCTGCGCGAGAAGCAGCGCCTCCGTGCCCAGTACGGCATTCGCGAAGCTCAGCTCCGTCGAACCTTTGAGGAAGCCCGTAAGTCTCAGGGACTGAGCGGTGAAAACCTGGTGGAGCTCCTCGAGATGCGTCTCGACGCGCTCGTCGTGCGCGCCGGATTCGCCCGCACCACGGCCCAAGCCCGGCAGATGGTGGTGCACCGTCATATCTTGGTCAACGGTGAGTTGGTGGATCGCCCCTCCTTCCGTGTGAAGCCAGGGCAAATGATCCACGTGAAGCCCCGCAGCGAAGGCATGGAGCCTTTCCAGGTTGCTGCAGCAGGTGGACACGTCGATGTTCTTCCCCCCGTTCCCGGTTACCTCGAGGTCGAAATCGACAAGCTCCAGGCGGTGTTGCTGCGCAGGCCCAAGCGCTCCGAGGTTCCTGTGACCTGCGAAGTTCAGCTCGTCGTTGAGTATTACGCGGCTCGCTAATTCCTGTCACACGGTGGTGGGGGAGTTCTCTTCCCCACCACTGGTGTTTTCGGTGTTCTAGGCTTAGACCAGGAGGGTGAGAGCAATGGCAAGGTTCTTCGCGGCGCTGTTGGGTGTGGTGGTCGGGTTTGTGATTGCCCATGTTCTCAACGAAACTCCTGAGGGTCGTGCCTTTTTCTCGCGGTCCAGAGCCACTCTTCGCACCTTCACTGAAGGCGTCCGGGACGCCTATCGCTCCTAGAGTCGCTGGAGGGCCGTAGACATGGAAACCGCTGACATCCAGAAACGGTGGCTTGAGTTCTTTGGCGACCGAGGTCACACGGTTGTCCCCTCGGCCTCCCTCGTGAGCGATGATCCGACACTGATGTTCACAGTTGCCGGGATGGTGCCCTTCATTCCCTACCTCACCGGCGTCGTGCCAGCCCCGTATTCTCGGGCGACCAGCGTTCAGAAGTGCATCAGGACTCTCGACATTGAAGAGGTCGGTAAAACAACCCGCCACGGCACGTTTTTCCAGATGAACGGTAACTTCTCCTTCGGCGACTATTTCAAGGAGGGCGCAATCAGCTATGCCTGGGAGCTTCTGACCTCCTCGGAGTCCTCCGGCGGCCTTGGTTTTGACGAAAAGGATCTCTGGGTAACCGTCTATGAGGAGGACGACGAAGCCGAAAAGCTCTGGAAAGAGGTCGCTGGCATTCCCGAGAGCCGTATTCAACGAATGGGCAGAGCCGATAATTATTGGTCGACAGGCCAGCCCGGTCCCGCGGGGCCGTGTTCGGAGATCTACTTTGATCGAGGTCCTGAGTTTGGCCCCGAGGGTGGGCCTGCGGTGGATGACACCCGGTATCTCGAGATCTGGAACCTGGTGTTCATGCAGTACTCGATTGAGAACGTCCGCAGCAAAATTGACTTTGACATCGTGGGTGAGCTTCCCCAGAAGAACATAGACACGGGCATGGGAATGGAGCGGGTGGCCTTCCTGAAGCAGGGCGTCGCCAACATGTATGAGATTGATCAGGTGAGACCCGTTCTTGACGTCTCGGCGGAGCTGTCGGGTCGCCGCTACGGCGCTGACCATGACGATGACGTCCGAATGCGCGTTATCGCGGATCACATTCGTTCGTCGCTAATGCTGATGACAGACGGTGTGGTCCCCGCTAACGAGGGTCGTGGCTATGTTCTTCGCCGTCTGCTTCGACGCAGTATTCGCTCCATGCGGCTTCTCGGCGTCCACGACCCGAGCTTCCCTGAGTTGTTTGCCGCCTCACGGGATGCCATGTCAGCTGCGTACCCAGACGTTGCCCAGGAGTATGAGCGGGTTCAGGGGTTAGCGGTGGCAGAGGAAGAATCGTTCCTCAAAACCCTCGAGGCGGGAACCACCATCCTCGATGTCGCAGTGGCGGACACCCAGAAGAAGGGCACACCGGCCTTATCTGGTGACACCGCCTTTCTTTTGCACGATACGTACGGTTTTCCCATCGATCTCACACTGGAGATTGCGGAAGAGTCCGGGCTGAGTGTTGACCGGGAGAGCTTTGACGCGCTCATGGGCCAGCAACGAGACCGAGCCAAATCTGATGCGCGCTCGAAGAAGTCTGCTCTTGCGGACCTGTCGGTCTATCGGGAGTTCCGAGCCTCCGGGGAAACAGTTTTCACCGGATATGACACCCTGGGCACCCACTCGCAAATTCTCGGAATTTTGCACGAGGGACGTTCAGTGTCGAGCGCCAGCGAAGGGCAACAGGTCGAGATTATTCTCGCCCAGACCCCCCTGTATGCAGAGTCCGGCGGGCAAGTATCAGATCATGGTGTGCTCCACGGAGATAACGGAGTAGCGCGCGTTGTCGATGTGCAGAAACCGATTCCCGGGCTGATTAGTCACGCTGTCACCGTGGAGTCCGGTGCTCTGGGAGTGGGTGAGACCGTGTTGGCCGAGGTTGACGTGCTCACCCGATATGAGGGTCAGCGTGCGCATTCGGCCACCCACCTGGTTCACGCCGCCCTGCGAGACACGCTTGGCCCCCACGCCACCCAGGCGGGTTCGCTCAATCGTGCGGGATACTTGCGACTTGATTTTTCCTGGAACCAAGCCCTCTCGGACGATGCTGAGGTCGCCATTGAGAGCATTGTGAACTCTGCGATTCGAGACGATCTAGAGGTCACCACCCGCATCCTGCCCGTGGATGAGGCCAAAGCGCTCGGCGCTATGGCCCTGTTTGGTGAAAAATACGGGGACACGGTGCGCATGGTCGATATTGGTGGCCCCTGGTCCCGTGAACTGTGTGCGGGAACTCACGTCGGTCGGTCGTCTCAGATTGGTGTTGTGAGCGTGCTCGGTGAGTCTTCGGTGAGCTCGACGGCGCGGCGAATTGAGGCGCTTGTGGGCACAGCGGCTGTCGAGAGCTTCTCGGTGGAGAAGGCTTTGGTGCGCCGATTGACAAGCATGTTGAAGACCCCTCGCGAGGACATTCCTGGCCGAGTTGAGGAGCTTGTCGAGCAGGTGAGGTCTCTGGAGAAGAAGGTCTCTCAGGCGGGGCAGGCCGGCCTGCACGCGATGGTGCCCGCATTGGTGGCGCAATTTCGGGAGGGGCCTGTCGGCTCAGTGGTGAGCGAAGTAAACGGTGTGAGCAGTGCCGATGACCTGCGGTCCCTGGTGAGTGCCGTCGCTAGTTCGCTGCCCGGAGGTCCCACTGTTGTGTCGCTGGGGACACTCATCGACGGACGCGGAACCATCGTCGTGGCAGCCTCTGCCGATGCTGTGGCGAAGGGCGCCCATGCCGGAGACATGGTGAAGGTCGCCTCTGCAACGATGGGCGGGGGTGGCGGAGGGAAGCCACAGCTTGCCCAGGGAGGTGGGCCAGAAGGTAAATCCCTGGCCACGGCCTTGAAAGATATCGAGACAACGCTGGACTCTTTGCGGTGAGGCGTGGCGCTCGCATCGGTGTAGACGTCGGCACCGTCCGTGTCGGAGTTTCCCGCAGCGATCCCGAGGGATTGATGGCCGTCCCCGTGGAGACGCTCTCCCGGGACACTGCACTGATGAAACTCGCACAGCTGGCGGGAGAGCTGTCACCCTTGGAGATCATTGTCGGTTTGCCGCTCTCGCTGTCGGGTGCTCACACAACCTCAACCCGGGACGCCGAGGCTTTTGCGATGGAGTTGGCGCAAACACTGAGTGTGCCAGTGCGCATGATCGACGAGCGGCTGTCCACTGTTCAAGCCCAATCCAATCTCCGGGGCGCAGGCAAGTCCTCGAGATCTGAGCGGGTGATGATTGACCAGGCTGCCGCTGTTATCCTTTTGCAACATGCGCTTGATAGCGAGCGAGCTCAGGGGGTGGCGCCGGGACATCGTGTTGATGTAGACGGCTCAAACAATGACGAATGACTCTGATTTCGACAAAATCTTTAATACCCTCCCGGGGGAGACCAGTGGTCCGCCGCCCCTTCGGCCTCGAAGTCAGCTTCGGTCTGAGAAGAAGAGTTCCTCCGGTGGATGGGGCAAGAGAATCTTCGCCGGTGTTGCGCTCGCTGTTTTGGTTCTCTCGGGAACTGGCGTGTGGCTCCTGTGGAACGAATACGGCACCCGAGTCATCAACTATTTTGCGGAGGAAGAGGTTGCCAATTTTGAAGGTGGCGGGGCTGAGCCGGCCATAGAAATCGTCGTCAATCCCGGCGATATTGGGGAGGCAGTAGCCCGAGAACTCGCCGAGGCTGGAGTGACAGCGTCGTTCGAGGCGGTCTACGAGATTCTGCTCCAGGACGCCACCATCACCTTCCAACCCGGCACCTATCGTCTCCTCACCGGCATGTCGGCAGATAGTGCCATCGCAGCTCTGCGGGACCCCAACAATCGAGTCCAGATCGAGATCCTGATAACTGAGGGCGTTGCGCTTCAGCGGGCTTTGGACATCATCGCGGAAAAGGCATCGTTGTCCCCGGACTCACTCACCGAGGCCGTGGCCGACCCGTCTCTGTATGGAGTAAATCCTCCCAACGGGAGTCTCGAAGGGTATCTATTTCCTGCCACTTATACGTTTGAACCCGGTGCCACTGCTGGCGACATTGTTGCCAGGATGGTAGAGGAAATGAAGAGCCGCCTGGAAACGGCGGGTATCCCCGAAGAGCAGTGGCACGAAACACTGACTATGGCGGCACTAATTCAGCGCGAGGCCCGGTTCGATGACGACTTCTACAGGGTTTCGCGAGTGTTTAGTAATCGCCTAGACGTCAACATGCCCCTGCAATCCGATGCAACGGTGACTTATTGGACGGGAGAATACGGCAGCGCTGGTACAAGTGAGGATGACCGAGCTGATGGCGATAATCCCTTCAACACCTACATTTACACGGGGTTGCCACCCGGACCCATTTCGTTGCCGGGCGAGCTTGCTATTGACGCCGCCCTGAATCCCGCGGACGGTGAGTGGCTTTACTTTGTGTCCGTTGACCTTCGGACCGGGGAGACGGTGTTCTCGGAGACGTACAACCAGCATCTTCGTGCGGTCGATCAGTGGCTTGAATGGTGCAGGGAGAGTGACGAAAATGGTGCCTACTGCTGAGAAAGCCTTTGAAGTGTGGGGGAGCCCGGTCGAGCACTCTCTCTCCCCGGCACTGCACCAGGCCGCTTATCGAGTACTCGGTTTGCCCTGGTCCTACCGGTATCGGGAAGTCAGTCAGGACCTCGTAATCCCGGCATGGGCAGGAGTCAGCGCGACACTTTCGGGAATCTCTCTCACCATGCCCCTGAAAGAGCGGGTGATGGACCTGGTAGGCCCGCGCGATTCGATTGTCGACGAGATTCAGGCAGCCAACACCGTGTATCGCTCGGGTGAGACCGCGGTGCTCTCCAACACTGACCCCTATGGGGTAGAGCGCGCCCTGGAGAAGTTCGGTGTGGTGGCTGGCCACGCGTGGATCCTGGGTGCGGGGGCAACGGCCCGATCAGTGGGCTACGCCCTAGGGCGTCGGGGGACCACCAGCGTCACGCTGTTTGCCCGTGACGCCGAGAGAGCAGAACGAACTGCTCTCCACCTCAGAAACTGTGGCCTCGCGATTCAGGTTCAGCTCTTTTCCAAGGTGGATCAGGCTATTTCTCCGCAGCTGGTCGCCTCTACCCTGCCCGGTGACGCAGAGGCATTGCCGGAAATCCCCTCTGCTGTGGTGGACTCTGCGGCGCTATTCGACGTGGCCTACTCGCCGTGGCCCTCCCGCTACGCGGAGGCGTGGGAGTCATCTTCCCAGCCCGTCATTTCGGGGTTGTGGATGCTGAGCTATCAGGCTTTGGCGCAAATTCGGTTGTTCGTCAACGCCGATGCGACACAGCCTCTCGAGAACGAGGTAGAGGTTTTTTCTGCCATGGTGGACGCGGTCGGTCTCACGTCTGAGTAAAAGCCGGGGTGATCCATGGGAAGATATGACAATGCTTCGATGGATTACTGCGGGAGAGTCACACGGCCCTGAGCTTGTCGGTGTGTTGGAAGGTTTCCCCGCCGGTGTGCCACTTCTCGTCGAGGACGTTCAGTCCGACCTTGCTCGCAGGCGCCTCGGTTATGGTCGCGGTGCGCGCATGAAATTCGAGGCCGATCGCGTCCATTTCTCCGGCGGAGTGCGCCACGGTGTCACACAGGGCGGTCCCGTGGCTATTCGTGTGGAAAACACCGAATGGCCCAAGTGGGAGACCGTCATGAGTCCGCACCCCGTGGACCCGGCGGAGCTAGAGGGCGGTCGGGCTGCCGCCTTGACGAGGCCCCGACCGGGCCATGCTGACCTCGCCGGCATGCAAAAGTACGGCTTTGATGATTCCCGACCAGTCCTCGAGCGGGCAAGTGCCCGCGAAACAGCGGCTCGGGTGGCGTTAGGAGCGGTCGCGCGTGCTCTGCTCACCGAGTTAGGAATCACCGTCGTCTCGCACACCGTGGCCATTGGGCCGGTATCGGTGCCCGAAGATGCCGAAATTCCTGCACTGTCCGATCGGGACCGCCTTGATGAAGATCCCCTGCGCTGTGCTCATGCAGAGACTTCCCAGGCCATGGTTGCTGAGGTTGACCAGGCGCACAAAGACGGAGACACCCTCGGAGGGGTTGTTGAGGTAGTGGTGCGGGGCCTACCCCCGGGGCTTGGCTCCTACGTGCATTGGGATCGGCGCCTTGATTCTCGCTTAGCTGGCGCCTTGATGGGCATCCAGGCCATCAAAGGGGTAGAGGTTGGCGACGGTTTCACCACCACCCGTAGGCGCGGTTCCGAGGCCCACGATGAGATCGTCAACGATGGTTCTGGCGTTCAGCGTCTCAGTGAGCGCGCCGGGGGAATCGAAGGTGGCATGAGTACCGGTGGGCCTCTGCGGGTGCGAGCTGGAATGAAGCCGATCTCTACCGTTCCCCGAGCACTGCGGACTATTGACACGTCCACGGGCGGCGAAGCAGTGGCGCATCACCAGCGTTCTGATGTCTGCGCGGTTCCCGCAGCGGGCATTGTTGCTGAAGCCATGGTCATGCTGGTGATTGCTGACGCGCTCGTAGAAAAATTTGGTGGCGATTCTCTGGGAGAAATCCACAGGAACCTCACGAGCTACCTGGAGAGTATCCCGGACGTGATCGCTCCGGGTCCTTCAGCACCGTGAGCGTTAAGCCTCTCGTGGTTGTGGTTGGTCCGCCTGCCGCGGGAAAGACCCGCGTTGCCAAGGGGTTAGGCAGGATTCTAGGCGTCGACGTCGTGGACACTGACACCGAGGTGGTGAAACGGTGGGGCCCAATTCCCGATCTTTTTGCCTCCCACGGCGAGGCGTTCTTCCGCACTCAGGAGCGTGAGGCTGTGGCGGAAGCTCTGGCCACCTCGGGTGTTGTCGCTCTGGGGGGTGGTGCTGTGGTGGACGCAACCACACAAGCCGATTTGATGTCGCACAGGGTTGCACTGATTTCCATCACGGCTGACGCCGTCGCGCCTCGGTTGGATAACGACAAGCGTCCACTCCTTCGCGGAGGTCTCGAGGCCTGGAAAGAGCTTGTGGCGAAGCGACACGAGTTCTATCAGGCTGTTGCGACCCGCGAGTTCGATGCTTCTCATCGCAGCATTGATGACGTTGCGGACGAGGTTGCTGCGTGGGTGCGAAAGGATGCAGGGCTATGACAGACACCATTACCGTCACCAACTCGAGTCAGGGCGACTACCCGGTAATTGTCGGACCCGGCGCGATGGCGCAAATCCCTGAGCACATCCCGGGCGATAGTAAGAAGCTCCTGATCATTCATGCCCCCGCTTTGGGTCGGATTGCCGA
>JAQBZV010000031.1 GCA_027728145.1 Actinomycetota bacterium
GTTCGGCAGAGCAAGACGCTTGCCTGGCTCTCCACCGGCGAGAATCACGGCGGCAGCGGACGCTGCCTGACCCAGCACCACGGTCTGAATCTGGGGCCGGACGTACTGCATGGTGTCGTAAATCGCTGTCATCGCGGTGAAGGAACCACCGGGAGAGTTGATGTACATCACGATGTCGCGGTCGGGGTCCTGGCTTTCCAGTACCAGCAACTGCGCCATCACGTCATCAGCCGAGGCGTCATCGACCTGAACACCAAGGAACACGATTCGGTCTTCGAAAAGCTTTGCGTAGGGGTCCTGACGCTTGAAGCCGTAGCTCGTGCGCTCCTCGAAGCTCGGCAGAATGTACCGGCTCTCGGGGGTTGACGCCGTCATGCCTGACTGGGGGGTAATCATCTCCATGGGTTCCGCCTACTTCTTCTTGCCCTGGTCAGTTCCGCCGCCACCGACAACGTCGCTTGCGGAGGCACGGATGTGGTCAACAAACCCATACGCGAGAGCTTCATCAGCGGAGAACCAGCGGTCACGGTCACCATCGGCCATGATTTCGTCGACAGACTTGCCGGTCGCTTCCGCCGTGATCTGAGCAAGGCGCTTCTTCATGTCGTTGATCAGGTGCGCTTGGGTCTGGATATCACTGGCCGTTCCACCAAAACCACCGTGGGGCTGGTGCAGCAGCACGCGCGCGTTCGGGGTGATGTAGCGCTTGCCCTTTGTGCCGGCGGTGAGCAGAAGCTGTCCCATGGAGGCAGCCATTCCGATACCCACGGTCACAATGTCGTTGGGAACGAACTGCATCGTGTCGTAAATTGCCATACCCGCAGTGATCGATCCACCGGGAGAGTTGATGTAGAGGTAGATGTCACCCTCGGGGTCCTCGGCGGCCAGCAGCAACAGCTTTGCGGCAATCTCGTTCGCGTTGTCATCACGAACCTCCGAGCCCAGCCAAATAATGCGATCCTTCAGCAACCGGTCAAAGACATTGGGTTGCATCATGGTTTCTGCCATGGTCACGATGGTGTTCTCCTCTACGGATTCAAATCCTTGGTACCCCGAGCGTACACAGCGCACGAGGCGCCAACCGGGGGTGTTCGCCCTCGGCAGAGTGCCGTGGCTTAGTGGTCGTGGCCCTCGTGGTTGTCAGCAACAGCCTGAGCCACCGCGTCTTCCACGGGATCCGTTGCAGTGCTGGTGAACTCACTCAGGTCAACCTTCTTACCTTTGGTGTCTTTCACGGTGACCTGAGCCAGGGCGACGGAGAGCGACTTCGAACGAGCCACCTCCCCGACCATGGAGGGAATCTGACCGTTCTGATCGAGAGACTGAATGAACTCGGTGGGCTCCATTTGGTATTGGCTGGCTGATTGCATCAGATACTGAGTCAGCTCATCCTGAGAGACCTGAACTTCCAGCTTCTCGACCAGGGCATCGAGTAGGAGCTGGGTTCGCAGGCTCTTCCCGGTGGATTCGACGACCTCTGCTCGGTGCTTGTCATCCTCCAGGCGACCCTCCTGCTCGAGGTGGCGGTTCACCTCGGCGTCGACAACACCCTGCGGTAGTGGCATGGTGACCTCAGCAAGCATCTTTTCGACCAGTTTTTCCCTGGCCTCCTGGGCTTGGCCAAACATGCCCTTGCGCTGCGCCTGCTTCTTCAAGTCTTCGCGAAGCTCCTTGATGGTGTCGAATTGACTCGCAATCTGCGCGAAGTCGTCGTCAGCTTCGGGGAGCTCACGCTCTTTCACGCTCAACACGGTGACCTCAATCAGGGCCATTTCTCCCTCGCGGTCACCACCGAGCAACTTGGATTCAAAAGTGGTGGTCTCCCCCGCCGTCAGAGTGTCCAGGGCCTCATCGATGCCATCGATGAGCTGACCGGACCCCATCTCGTAGCTGATTGAGGAAGCAGAATCGATGGTGGAATCACCAATCTTTGCAATCAAGTCGATCTGGACGAAGTCGCCGGTTTTTGCGGGGCGGTCCACGGTGACCAGGTTTCCAAAGCGAGAGCGCAGGGCGTCGAGCTCATCATCGACGTCACCCTGGGTGACCATGATGGGCTCCACCTCGAGGGTGTATTTTTCAAACTTCGGCAGTTCAAAGTCGGGCCGAACATCGACCTCTACCGTGACGACGAGGTCACCGGAAAAGTCCTTGTCGCTTGGCCACTGAGTCACGTCAGCTTCGGGGCGACCCAGCGTCCGCACCTTCTCCTCAGCAACAGCGAGCTGGAAGAAGCGGTCGAGTCCCTCGCTCACAGCGTGGTTCAGAACCTCGCCGCGACCGACACGCTGGTCGATGATGGGAGGGGGAACTTTGCCCTTGCGAAAACCAGGAATCTGGATTTGCTCCGCGATGTGCTGATAGGCGTGGTCAAGACTGGGCTTGAGCTCGTCCGGCGTCACCGTGATGCTGAGGCGAACACGGGTGGGGCTCAGGGACTCTTTTGTGGTGGTGGGCACAGCTTTTCTCCAACTAACTTGTGTTTTTTCTTTCCGTCGGGGCGACAGGATTTGAACCTGCGACTTCCCGCTCCCAAAGCGGGTGCTCTACCAAGCTGAGCTACGCCCCGATGGTCCACAGCAGTTCACCATCGCGGCTCTCAAGTGGTGATCCGGCGAACAACCGTAGGAAGTCTAGCCGGAATGTGAACCGAAGGAAGTCTCTCAAGCTCCCGATGCAGTAGCATCGTGGATTGGTAACACCACCTTCGGGGATGTAGCTCAATGGTAGAGCCTCAGTCTTCCAAACTGATGGTGCGGGTTCGATTCCCGTCATCCCCTCCAGTATTTAGAGCTCCCGATGAGTGATGACTCCCGCGCAAATGGTGAGCGCAACCGGCATCTGACGAAGAGCATCGCTGGTTGTGGCCATGTCACCAGCGAGCGCATCCATCAGCCACTGCGGGTCAGCATCCAAAACCGCTATATCGGCCGGTTGTGCGGGCTCCAGCTGGGTTCGATAGGAAAAACCCAGGGCTTCCTCCAGGCTTAGGGCCTGCTCTTGGTGCCAGGGCTCTCGTCCGTCTCGAGTTCTGGTAACCGCCGCGGCAATACTGACCCACGGGTCGAGGGGTGAAACAGGGGCGTCAGACCCAAGCACCAGGAGCGCTCCCGAATCCACCAGTCGCCGGAGTGCAAACGCGCGATCGGCACGGTCAGCCCAATAAACGTCGGTCACATCGCGATCATCGACAGCATGCTCAGGCTGGACGCTCGCCGTAATGCCGAGCTGACTGAAGCGGGGGAAATCGTCCTCCCGCACCAGCTGGGCGTGCTCGATGCGACCGCGCAAGCCGTGCTCCTCAAAAATATCCAAAATGATCCGATTGGCTTCATCGCCGATCGCGTGCACGGCCAGCCAAAAGCCGGCGGCCTGCGCTTTGGTGAGAATTGCCGCGATGTCCTGGGGTGGGAAATTCATGGCACCGTACTCCGGCGGTGACACCGTGAGATAGGGCTGAGTGCAGTGCGCCGTGCGCGTATTCAACGAGCCATCGGTGATGATTTTGAACGGTCCCACCTCGACACCGGGGGCAAGCTCCTGACCGCTACTCAACCCGTCGGAGATGGCGCGGTCGAGATCATCCGGATACACCCCGGCCTCCACTCGAAGCGGATAGCGACCACCCGCCGCCTTCGACCGTCGAATCCAATCGGGCGCGTTGTAGCGCATTTCTAGGTCGACGATGCCCACCACTCCGCGGCTGGAAGCATGCCGGGCTGCATCCATGGCCCACTCATCCAGGGTGGCGTTATCAAAATCGTTGGCACGCCGCGCCAAATCGAACCACTCACGCTCCGTGATGACGCCATCGGTGTCGTGACCGGTCACTCCAAAGTGGCGCAGCGTTGCCGAGTTGACCCACGCCGAATGAACGTCCACCGAAATCAAAATCACCGGGGTGTCACCAGTGGCCTCGTCCAAGAGCTTTGTTGTCTTGTGGTCTGTCCACAGACCATCTCGATAGCCAGCGCCGACCACGATGGGGTCAGGGGTGGGCTTGGAGGCGTTAGCGGACACGGCATCGCCCATAGCTTTCGCTGCCTCAGCGGCGGAGGTGACCCCCCTCAGGGACACCCGTCGCCGGTGTTGGGCCCACAGGGTGAAGTGCACATGCTCATCCCACAAGCCGGGCGTGACCACTCGTTCCTCAAGATCAATGACCTCGTGGTCTCCGAGGGCCGCAGTGCCCGAGGGGACAACCTGAGTAATCGTGTCGCCCTCGATGACAATGTCCACCAGCTCACCGGCTGGGGAACCCCAGCGCCTGGCACGAGTCAGAATCACAGTCTGTCCTTTCAGGAGCGTTGGCACTGCGGGCAGAAATACAGCTTACGAGTGGCCATCAACGCCATCTGGACGTCAGTGGCGCACACCCGACACGGCAGACCGGCGCGTTTGTAGACAAAGTATCGGTCCTTCGCGACACGCAGAGCTCGGGTGCGACCGGCCGCATCAAGGTCGTTCCGGGTCAGCATGACACCGGTCTTGACCCCATCAGCCAACAGTTTCGCCCAATCTTTCCAGAGCGCGACGACAGTCTCCTCCGGCAGCGAGGAGGCCGGTTGGTAAGGGTCAAGACCATGTCGAAACAAAATCTCTGCGCGATACACATTGCCAATACCGCTCACCACCGCTTGATCCATCAAGACCACTCCAATGGGCCTGGAGGTGGAGCCGACCCGTCGAACAAACTCACGCTGACCTCGGATCCCTCGGTCCAGCAGAGGATCAGGCCCCAGTCTCGCCAAGACCGCGGCTGATTCCTCGGGCGTCTGAACCTCACACGCGGTGGGCCCGCGAAGATCTGCGACTACATCGAGAGTTTCGAGCCGCAAGCGCACAGCCCCCCTGGGCGCTGGGGGAAAGGGCTCATCAGCGTCAAAGAATTCTTCTCGTTCGCCGAGGCGACGCCGTGTTGCTCGGGGAGCTCCGAGCGACAGCGTCTGAGGAGACCCCGCTCGCACGCTCTCCCCCTGCAACGTCATGACGTCCCACGCCCCATAAATTCCCAGGTGAACCCGCACGATGCGCTCGCGCTCGAAATGCAGAAAAAGCTGCTTTCCACGGGCCTCCGCTCGCTCCAAAACGGACCCCGAAACCAGCTCGGCACCGTCGCGGAAACGTCCTTGAGGAGACGAGGCCACCACACTCTGCCCCTGGAAAACGTCGCGAAACAGCCCCGCAATCCTGTGAACGGTGTGACCCTCAGGCATGGAGAGTCTCAGTCCTCAAGGGAAAACCCGGCAATAGCCCCTGTTGTCTCGTACTCCGCCATCTGGCTAATCCGGCGCACATGGCGCTCATCACCGGGGAACGGCGTCCGAATGAAGGTATCGATGAAGAGCAAAGCCTCATCGATACTGTGTTGCCTCGCCCCAATCGCACAGACGTTCGCATTGTTGTGCTCGCGGGCGAGCACAGCGGTGTCGACGTTCCACACCAGGGCGCCCCTCGCGCCCGCCACCTTGTTGGCTGCCATTTGTTCACCGTTTCCGGAGCCCCCAAACACCACACCGAGCGCTTCCACCCCGGCTGTCTGATCCGCGACAACAGCGCGAGCCGCCCGAATACAGAAACTCGGGTAGTCATCCAGCGGGTCAAACGTCTCGGGACCGTGATCAATCACCTCGTGACCTTCGAGCTCCAGATGATCGGCGAGGTCTTTACTGAATTCGAGGCCTGCGTGATCGGTGGCGATGTGAATGCGCATGCGCTCATTCTATAAAGGCGGGCTCGTTCGCCAATCGATACCGATTTAGTTACGGCAATGCGCTTGCGCCCTTTTTCCCCTATCCTGGAGAACGTCTGTGGCAAGGAGCCTTGGTGTGAGCATTCCTGATTTTCGTCGTGCGGTACGCGGTTACGACACCAGTGACGTCGAACGCTTCGTTCGCGACCTCTCCGAGCGTCTCGAACGCCTCGAGAACGAGCGCGCCGAGAACCAGAGGACCATTCAGCGTCTGAGTCGTGACGCGCAAGACGCCAACGAGCGCGCCTCCCGCGCGAAGCCCAGTTTTGCTGAGCTCGGATCCGCCTTCGAGGAGACTCTGCGTCTCGCCGAAGAGCAATCCCGCAAAATCACCGAAGAGGCCGCTGGTGAAGCCACCGAAGTCCTCGGAAACGCTCGCAGCGAAGCCACCCGCGTCAGGGAAACAGCGGCGAAGGAATCACGCAAGATTCTGTCCGACGCTCAGCGGGCCGCCGAAGACCTCCGCCTCGACAGCGAGCGGGAAGCGGCCCAGCTCCGTCAGCAGGCTGCCGATGAAATCGCCAAGGCGACCAACACTCGCACCCGCGCCGAACGCGCTGCTGCCACCATGGTGAGCCAGGCAGAAAAGCAAGTGGCAGAGACTAAGGCCGAGGCTTCTCGTCAGGTTGAGCAGGTCAAGCGAGAAGCATCTGAGCTTCTGCACGCCGCCCAAGAACGAGCCGTTGCGACCGATTCCAGCATTCGTCAGCAAATCGATGAAGCAGAGCGGGCCCGCGCTGCCATTCATGAGGAAGCCGACAACTACGCCCAGAAGGCTTATCAGCAGGCCGATGAGCATGTTCAGAACGCGGCGAAGCGCGCCCAGGACCTCGGACAAGAAGCCGACCAAGTCTTGGAAACCTCACAGCGTCGCGCCGACGAGCTCACGAAGGAAGCCCGGAGTTACGCGGAGCGTCTGATCGCGGAAACAGTGCAGCGCTCCCGCGCTATTGCTCGCGATACCGAGGAGCTTGTCAACACCATGCTCTCGGACACCGAAAGCCAGCTCTCCGACGTCCGCCGTCAGCAGGTGTACCTCAACGACTACCTGCAGCGCATGCGCCAGGCTGCAACCGAGGTGGATATGGAGATCACCAACATCCAGCCGCCTAAGCTCGCCGCGGACACCAAGTTCCTCACTGGCGGACCGGGTGCCGAAGAGGCAACTCCCGAGGCGATGCCGGTCACCGTCGATATCGAGAGCAACCAGAAGTAACCTCGTTCACGCCTCTGACTCCAAGGTCGTAGGCTTGTTTTGAGTTGCCCCTGCGGGGCGAGCGGAGTGCCTCTCCGTGCCGAAACGTGTTAAGGAGACGGTGTGCCCGGCGAGAATCTCACCAAAGTAGAAGCCCTCACGCGGTCGCGGCTCATCACCGTCAAGGGCTACGACATCGAGATTGACCTCCGGGCAGTGACCTCGTCCCCTACCTTCCGCACCACCGCCACGGTGACATTCTTGGCAGAACCGGGGGAATCATCCTTCATCGATGCGATTGCCCACAGCGTGCACCGCGTTGTCCTCAACGGTGCGCAGCTCGACCCAGCGGAGGTTTTCCAGGACTCCCGGATTTCCCTACCCACTCTGAAAGCAGACAACTCTCTCGAGATTGAGGCAGATTTCCTCTACACGAACTCCGGCGAGGGTTTGCACCGATTCGTGGACCCGGTGGATAACGAAATCTACCTCTACACGCAGTTTGAAGTTCCCGACTCCAGGCGAGTATTCCCGGTATTTGAGCAACCCGACCTGAAAGCAACCTTCCGCTTTACGATTCACGCGCCAGAGCACTGGCAGGTCGTGAGCAATCAGCCCACACCCGAGGCGACCACCACCGAGAATGGCTCGACGTGGGCTTTCAATGCAACCCCCCGCATTTCCTCGTACATCACCGCGTTGGTTGCAGGGCCCTACGAGGTTGTCCGCGACGAATTGGTGAGCTCCAGTGGAAAAACAATTCCCCTGGGGGTCTTTTCCCGGAAGTCGCTCTCCCAATACCTCGACACCGACTACATCCTCGACATCACTCGGAAAGGTTTCGAGTATTTCGAGTCCCGCTTCGGGGTCCCTTATCCGTTTGAGAAATATGACCAGCTCTTTGTTCCAGAATTCAATGCGGGAGCTATGGAAAATGCTGGAGCCGTCACCTTCACCGAAAGCTATGTTTTCCGATCTCAGGTGTCAGATGCTGTGCGCGAGCGCAGAGTGGTCACCATCCTCCATGAGCTTGCCCACATGTGGTTTGGTGACCTCGTCACGATGCGCTGGTGGAACGACCTCTGGTTGAACGAGTCCTTTGCCGAATGGGCCTCGACCATTGCCACCGCCGAAGCCACTGAGTGGACCGAAGCCTGGACCACGTTCCAAGCCATGGAAAAGTCTTGGGCCTACCGACAAGACCAGCTTCCCTCCACCCACCCGATCGTGGCAAATATTCGGGACATCGAAGACGTCCAGGTGAATTTTGACGGCATCACCTATGCCAAGGGCGGCTCAGTGCTCAAGCAGTTGGTGGCCTGGGTGGGAGAGGACGCATTCTTCCGCGGGGTTCACAACTACTTCGTCAAGCACCAGTGGAGTAACGCCACCCTGTCAGACCTGCTCGGAGAACTCGAGGAGACCTCGGGCCGCAAGCTTCGCCACTGGAGTGAACTATGGCTGGAAACAGCGGGCGTGAACACCCTCTACCCCGAGGTCTCAGTGGATGCTGCTGGTGTCATCACCGCCTTCCAGATTCGACAAACTGCTCCCGCCGAGTGGCCCACACTTCGCCCACACCGCCTCGCGGTGGGTTTCTATAACCCCTCGGAGGACGGAACGCTGCAGCGGGTGTGGCGAAGCGAACTCGACATCGATGGTGAGCTCTCCGAGGTCACCGAAGCTCTCGGGCAGGTTCGCCCTGAACTGATCCTGATCAACGACGACGATCTCGCCTACGCAAAAATTCGCCTCGATGACCACTCCCGT
>JAQBZV010000032.1 GCA_027728145.1 Actinomycetota bacterium
ACAAACGTCACCAGCGCTCCCACCAGCACGACCGGTCCGCTGTAAAGACGCAAACCATTGATGACCAGTGCTCCGAAGAACACGACCACCATCTCCAATCCCAGCGCTATTTGGAGCAGTGATTCAGTAGCGCTCTTGTCCCGCTTAGCCATGTCCGGAGCCTCCCCTCACCTCACCAATAAGAGTGATGGAGCCTGTCACCAGGACCCCTCCCTCGACGCCACTGAGTTCTTTCGCGCGCTCTAGCGCCGAATCCACATCTCCCCGGGAATCCACCCGATCGGGGCCAGCGATAGCGGAGACGGTGTCGGCGAGATCCGAGACGGAGATGGCTCGATCCGACTGCGACTGGGTGACCACGAAGTGGTCCACCACCGGGTCGAGGGCCTCCACAATCCCGATCACGTCTTTTTCTTGGAGGATTCCGAGGACACAAATCAGTCGGGTGAAACTGAACGACCCCATGATCGCGCGACAGAGTGCTTCTGCGCTGTGTGGGTTGTGAGCGGCATCGAGAATGACCATGGGGTGGTGGTCAATGATTTGCAAGCGCCCCGGACTCGAGGATAAGAGGATTCCGTCCTCCACCACTTCAGCTCCCAAGGGGATTTCACCATTACCGAGGAAAGATTCCACCGCGGCAATTGCGAGGGCGGCGTTATCCGCCTGATAGTCGCCGAACAGTGGCAGCCCCAGATTTCGATACTCCCCAGCGATTCCGGACACCGAAATCATCTGACCACCCACCGCGCTCTCCGTGCTGAGGAGATAAAAGTCACGACCCATTACCCGAAGCGTCGCTTCGGAGAGCGTGCAGGCGCGCAGTATTTCGTCCATGGCGTCTTCGCTCTGGACGGCGCTCACCACCCGAGACGCAGGCTTCACGATGCCGGCTTTGGTTCGCGCAATTTCTCGGATGGTATCGCCCAAAAATTCTGCGTGATCCATCGCGATGGGCGTCAACACGGCCACATCTGCGACCACCACATTGGTGGCATCCCACTCGCCCCCCATTCCCACCTCGATGACAGCAACATCCACGGGAGCGTCAGCAAAACACGCGAAGGTGAGGACGGTGAGCGCCTCATAAAAAGTAAGCGGAGGCTCCGAGTTTGCGAGTAGTTCCGCATCCACCATCTGCAGGAATGGCTCCACATCCGCCCAGTTCTCCGCGAGCAATCGATCCGAGATGGGTTCACCATCGATCACGATGCGCTCACTCAGACGGTTCAAGTGAGGCGAGGTCATGAGCCCTACTCGAAGTCCGTGGGACCGCAGCAAGCTCTCGGTGATCCGAGCGGTGGAGGTTTTTCCGTTCGTCCCGGCGATGTGAATTACGCCATACATGCGTTGGGGATCACCGAGTAACTCGACGGCTCGCCGCGTTGCTTCCAAACGCCGCTTAGGAGTTGCCTCACCGATCCGTGCGTAGAGAGCTTCCTCCACGGCCGCGGCGGCGAGGCGATCATCAGAGGGGGTGTCAGCCACTCTTCGACACTTTCACACGAATCTTAGAGTTTTCCCCCACGGCGAGGACGTCGTCACCGTCCGCTAAATCACCACACTCGATGCTCAGCGACAGCGTCTCCCTAGCAACCATGTCCTGGTGGGTCAGGATTGCCTCCCGGGCGACCTGGTCAGCTTCCAAGACCGTGGTAATGCGGTCTGAGACATCGAGCCCCGCGTTTTTGCGCTCCTGTTGAATCCATCGGATCACATCTCGTGCAAGGCCCTCGGCTTCAAGCTCCGGGGTCACCGTGGTGTCGAGGAGAACAAATCCACCACTGGCTAAGAACTGCACCGCAGTGTCCTCCCCTTCTGAGGTGAACTCAAGCACATATTCGCCCTCTTCCAGCGGAACGCCTGCCACGGTGACAACACCTCCCTCAATTCTCCAGTCCCCCGCCTTCGCGCCCTGAATAATGTTCTGAACTCCTGACCCAAGCCGGGGCCCCAACACCCGCGACTGAGGGAGCAGTTTCTTGCCGATCCCCAACTCTGTGGCGACCTGGTCATCGAGTTCCCGCGTGAGCACCTCTCTGACGTTGAGCTCCTCGGCCAAAATGTCGAGAAAGTCCTCGACGCCGGCTGAGTTCTCCGTCACGATGGTGAGCGAGGAAAGCGGCAAACGCACGCGTAATCCGCGAGATTTCCGCAGCGCCAACCCTGCGGAGGCCACATCGCGAACAGTGTCCATCGCCGACACCAACTCATCATCTGCGGGGAAGTCCGAGGCCTCAGGCCAGTCCGTGAGGTGAACGCTGTCACCACCGGTGAGTCCGCGCCACACCTCCTCAGTGACCAGAGGTGCCAGGGGCGCCGCCACACGGGACACTGTTTCGAGGACTGTGTAGAGGGTGTCCAAGGCGTCAGTGTTGCTGCCATCCCAGAATCTCTCGCGACTGCGACGCACGTACCAATTGGTCAACACATCGGCAAAATCTCGGATTGCTGCCGCCGCCATAGGTGAGTCCAGTGCCTCGAATTTGGTCGTCGTGACCTCAATCAGGTTTCTCGTCTTTGCGAGGATGTAGCGGTCGAGAACATTGGGGGAATCTGTTCGCCAGACCGGCTCATGATCCCCCACATAC
Organism: Actinomycetota bacterium; assembly: GCA_027728145.1. Classification (GTDB taxonomy): domain Bacteria; phylum Actinomycetota; class Actinomycetes; order Actinomycetales; family Microbacteriaceae; genus Pontimonas. Next base: position 2,592 of record JAQBZV010000032.1, read on the forward strand.
AAACTGAGGAAGTAATACGTGCTCCAGTAGGGCAGCAGGAACTGTCTAACACCCTCGCGGATTCCCTCCTCCGTGACCACGAGGTTTCCGCCTCGAATGACGGAGCTTGACATCAAGAACCAGCGCATGGCGTCCGCGCCATCGCGCTCAAATACCTCCGAGACATCCGGGTAGTTCCGCAAGCTCTTCGACATTTTCTGGCCATCAGAACCCAGAACGATTCCATGGGAGATGACCTGTTTAAACGCGGGGCGATCAAACAGTGCTGTGGCAAGAATGTGCATCGTGTAAAACCAGCCGCGCGTTTGGCCGATGTATTCAACGATGAAGTCTGCAGGGTTGTGGGAATCAAACCAGTCAGGGTTCTCGAACGGATAGTGAACCTGGGCGAAGGGCATCGACCCGGAATCAAACCAGACGTCAAGCACATCGGGAATGCGGCGCATCATCGACTTCCCGCTGGGGTCATCCGGGTTGGGGCGCACCAACTCGTCAATGGCGGGGCGGTGCAGGTCAGTGGGTGTTACCCCAAAGTCCCGCTCGAGTTCCTCGAGGGACCCATACACATCAATTCTCGGGAAATCGGGGTTATCGCTCTTCCAGACGGGAATCGGGGAGCCCCAGTAGCGGTTGCGGGAGATGGACCAGTCCCTCGCGTTGGAGAGCCACTTACCAAATTGGCCGTCCTTGACGTTTGCAGGGACCCAGGTGATCTCTTCGTTCAGCTCGAGCATCCGGTCACGGATTTCGGTGACCCGCACAAACCAACTGGAGACAGCCTTATAAATCAGAGGCGTGCGGCATCGCCAGCAGTGCGGATAGGAGTGGTCGTAGGAGCGCTCGGCAAACAGGCGACCACTGGTGCGGAGCAATCCGGTGAGGGTCTTGTTGGCCTCGAACACCTGAAGACCCGCAACATCGGACACCTGGTCGAGGAATCGACCAGCATCATCCACAGAAATGACGACCGGGATTCCCGCCTCCGCGCAGGTGACCTGGTCGTCCTCGCCATAGGCCGGAGCTTGGTGGACAATCCCTGTTCCCTCACCCGTGGCGACATACTCAGCGACCAGTAGCTGCCAGGCATTGTCCATGCCCCAGGCCTCACGGTCAGCGTAGTAATCAAACACTCGGGTGTATTCGATGCCGCCAAGGTCGGATCCCTGAACCCGTCGGGTGATTGCCGCCATCGCGTCCGCGACTTCGGCATAGCCGAGTTCCTTGCGGTAGTGGGTGATGGTGTCCTCAGCCAGCAGGTAGGTGACACCTGGCTGAGACACCTCTGGCCCCGCCGGCACCAGGGCATAGGTAATCTCTGGTCCCACGGCCAGAGCCGCGTTGGTCGGGAGCGTCCAGGGGGTGGTGGTCCACGCGAGTGCCAGAACTCCCTCGAGATCCGCGGCTCGGGCCTTGTCCCCCTGCAGAGGGAAGGTGACCGTGACGGACTGATCTTGACGTGGTTTATAGACGTCGTCGTCCATCCGCAACTCGTGGTTGCTCAGCGGAGTTTGGTCCCGCCAGCAGTAGGGCAACACACGGTAACCCTCATAGGCAAGACCTTTGCCGTGGAGTTGCTTGAACGCCCAAATGACGCTCTCCATGAACGTGATGTCGAGTGTCTTGTAGTCGTTGTCGAAGTCCACCCAGCGGGCCTGCCTGGTCACATACTCTTGCCACTCGGCGGTGTAGCGGAGGACAGATTCTTTCGCGGCCTGGTTGAAGGCCGCGATGCCCATCTCCTCGATTTGGCTCTTGTCCGTAATGCCGAGTTGACGCTCCGCTTCGAGCTCAGCGGGCAAACCGTGGGTGTCCCAGCCGAATCGGCGGTGGACCTGCTTTCCGCGCATGGTGTGAAAGCGCGGGAACACATCCTTTGCATACCCGGTGAGCAAGTGGCCATAGTGGGGTAACCCGTTGGCAAAGGGCGGGCCGTCATAGAAGACCCACTCATCGCAGCCTTCTCGCTGGTCAATGGATTTCTGGAAGGTGTTTCCTTCTTTCCAGCCCGCGAGGACCCGATGTTCAATCTCGGGAAACGAGGGGCTCGGCTCTACCGAGGAGCCGGGGAGGTGACGGGGGAAAGCCATGGGGTCTCTCTCTGACACAGGTGGGTGAGGGCTGCGAGGACGCATGATTTCTCACACGCGGTACCACCCCGCTTGCTTAGAAACTCTCTAAGCCACTTCATGTCAGGCGATGACGGGCCAACCCGACCGGTTCTACTGAGAATCAGGGATTCTGTTCTTCCGGCAGCTCCCCGGTGATGGCCGGTTCAGCGCTGTTGGTCACAGTCTAGAACAGGGTGGCCACACTCTGCTGACCCAGCACCCCGCGGATCCGCTGGAGCTGGAACTCCAGTAGCGCGACCAGTTCTTCTCGTGGAGAGGGTGCGCGAGCCCAGCTCAGCACTGCCTCGACAATGACTCCCAGAACGAGCCAGACATCCTTCTGCTCTACCCCAGACCCCGCAATGCTGCGGCGAAGCCTTTCCAGTCGCACTCCCGCGCTGGCAGCCAGCTCGTCTCCCAGACCCATCGCTTCGCTTTGGCTTGCCACGAGGGGAATCCGCTCCCGCGGGTGGGCGGCAGCGACCGTCTCCAGTGCTTCCCGCAATGGCGTAGCACTGCCGAGCAGGGTGTCAAGGCTCTGCAGAGCGCGGTCAACATCCACCCAGAGAACATCGGATTTGGTGGTGCAGTAGTTGAAGAATGTTGCCCGGGAAATTCCCGCGCGCCTCGCAATCTCATCGATGCTGGTGTTTTGGTAGCCCTGCTCGAGGAACAATTCCGTTGCAGCGTCCTCCAGCGCCGCCACCGAAGACATCGGAGGCCTGCCGCGTTCTCGAGAGTTCACCTGGTCCCCTATAGTTGAGGTAGCACCTATTTTATATACACAGTCTAGTAATTCATTACCTTTGCGAATCCCAGGAGGACATTTCATGATTCAGACAGATCCCGTAATGGCCAGAAAGGCCAGATGGGCGTCCCTCGTCGGGACTTCCCTGGAGTCCTACGACTTCTACATCTACGCATATTTCGCCGCGTTCTTCGTTGGCCCACTGTTCTTTGATCCGCTCGGGGGCTTCGGCGGAACGCTGGCAGCTTTCCTCTCGATTGCCTTGGCCTTCATCATTCGACCCGTCGGGGCCATCCTGTTTGGTCACATTGGTGACCGCATTGGCCGCCGGAAGACCCTGATTGCTACGGTCACGATGATGGGTGTTGCAACGGGGCTCATCGGAGTTCTCCCCACCTACGACCAGGCCGGCTGGTTGGGTGCAGCGGTGCTTGTGGCTTTGAGACTCCTTCAGGGCATCTCCATGGGTGGAGAGTGGGGCGGGGCTATCCTCGTCGCCACCGAGCACGAGTCCGGAGCCAAACGAGCCTTTGCTGCGGCGATGCCTCAGCTCGGGTCCCCCATTGGCTCCATCCTTTCGGCCGGAGCATTTATCTGGTTGACCCTCGCGTTGACCAATGATCAGATCGTGGAGTGGGCATGGAGATTGCCCTTCCTGAGCGCCATCCCTCTGCTTTTGGTGTCGCTCTACTTGCGCCTCGCCATCACAGAAACCCCCGTCTTCGAGGAAGTGGTGAAGCAGCAGCGTCGCCCCAAGGTTCCGTTCTTCGCCTTGCTCAGACAACAGCCTTTTGCCGTGTTTATCGCTGTCTGCGTTGCACTGCTGGGTATCGGTTCCTACTCCCTGATGAACACCTACACCATCAACTACGGAGTGGTGCAGCTGGGCTTTGAGTACTACGAGTTGTTGATCGCCACAACCATTGGTGGACTCTTACAGCTCATCACCATCCCGCTCTTTGGGCGCTGGGCCGTGAGGATTGGCTCCACCAGCGTGGTGGCGTGGGGTGCACTAGGAACACTGCTCGTCGCGTTCCCGATCTACTATTTCCTCCAGTTCGCTAACTTTGGTGTGCTGGTGGGCATGATGCTGATCGGAGGTACCCTCCCCACAATGAGTTGGGCCGCCCTCGGAGGCGTCTACAGCGACCTCTTCGATGAGCGCTATCGATACTCGGCCCTCGGGTTCGCCTATTCCATCGCTGCCGTGGTGTCGGGATTCGTTCCCGCCGTCACGCTCACCATCGGGGCAGCGACGAACAACGCGTGGTGGCACCCAGCGATTGTGCTGGCGGGACTGGCGATTATCACCCTTGTGGCAACTCTGCAGGCCGGTCGAATGGCACTGAGCAACAAAGAGACCGCATATGCAAGGACGGGAGCCTAACCACACCCAGCGTGGGGTCTGGGTTTCCTTCGGGGAACCCAGACCCCATTTGTTTTGTAGCATGGGAGCACTAACACCAAGGCACAGTGGACGCGGTGCCGCCCATAGCGAAGAAGGTGCCCATGAGCACAGCGATTCCCGACAAACCGGCTCTCGAGGGACTCGAAGAAGTCTGGGGCACCCGCTGGGACTCTGAGGGAACGTATCGGTTCAACCGAGAATCGGCGCTGAAGCGCGGGAAAGAACACCTATTCGCTGTTGACACCCCTCCCCCGACCGCATCGGGGAGCCTCCACATCGGTCACGTCTTTAGCTACACCCACATGGATCTGCAAGCGCGATACCAGCGCATGCGGGGCAAAGACATCTTCTACCCGATGGGGTGGGATGACAACGGATTGCCCACCGAGCGCCGGGTTCAGAACTATTACGGGGTGAGGTGTGACCCGTCACTGCCCTACCAGAGCGATTTTGTCCCGCCACTGCAGGCGGGGGCAAGTGCTGATGGCTCCAAACCAGGCGACCAAATTCGGATTAGTCGACGAAACTTCATCGAGCTGTGTGAAACCCTCACGGTCGAGGACGAGAAGCAGTTCGAGGATCTGTGGCGAACCCTGGGGCTCAGCGTGGATTGGTCACTGACCTATCGCACCATTGATGACAACTCTCAACGGGTCGCCCAGAGCGCGTTTTTGAAAAACCTGGAGAGGGACGAAGCGTACCGAGCGGACGCCCCGACGCTATGGGACATTACATTCCGGACCGCGGTGGCGCAGGCAGAACTGGAAGATAGAGAACAACCCTCCGCGTATCACAAGGTGACCTTCCATGGCGTGGGAATTGAGGACGTCACCATCGTGACTACGCGGCCCGAGCTGATTCCCGCGTGCGTGGCTCTCGTGGCCCACCCGGATGACGAGCGATACCAACCGCTCTTTGGCTCAACGGTCACCTCTCCCATTTTCGGTGTCGAGGTGCCCATCGTTGCTCACCACCTCGCGCAGCAGGACAAAGGCACCGGTATCGCGATGGTCTGTACGTTTGGTGATGTCACCGACGTCATCTGGTGGCGGGAACTCTCGCTCGATACCCGCCCGATGCTCGGCAAAGACGGTCGTGTGATTGCCGAGACTCCTGCCTGGATCGCCTCCGCCGAGGGCACAGATGCGTACGCACAACTCGCCGGGAAAACTGTCTTCAGCGCCAAGGCCGCCATGGTGGAGATGCTGCGTAATTCTGGAGATGCACAGGGCGAACCCGACCCCATGGTCCACCCGGTTAAGTTCTTTGAAAAGGGTGACAAGCCTCTGGAAATTGTGACCACCCGCCAGTGGTACATCCGAAACGGCGCTCGCGACGAGGACCTCAAACAGCGCCTGCTCACCCGGGGCACAGAAGTCGCATTCCACCCGGATTTCATGAGGGTCCGCTACGAGAACTGGGTGAACGGTCTCTCCGGTGACTGGTTGATTTCTCGCCAACGATTCTTCGGGGTGCCCATCCCTGTCTGGTACCCCCTGGATGAGGAGGGGAACCCGCGCGAGGGTGAGGTCATTACTCCCGCACTCGATCAGTTGCCCGTTGACCCCTCCAGTGACACCCCGCCAGGATTCACCGAGGACCAACGGGGTGCTCCCGGAGGGTTCCTCGGCGAGCTCGACATTATGGATACCTGGGCAACCTCGAGCCTCACCCCTCAGCTTGCTGGTGGCTGGGGTAGCGATGACGAGCTGTTCGCCCTGGTTTTTCCCTACGACCTG
>JAQBZV010000033.1 GCA_027728145.1 Actinomycetota bacterium
CGGTAATCGTGCCCGCCGCGTTTCAGGTTCCAGATGTCATCATCCGAGAGGTGCTCCACCATCGCGAGCGCTCGGGGGTCGCGTCCAAAGAAGTTTTCCCGGATGTAGGCGCCGCTTTCCGCTTTATAGGTCTGATAGTCACCATCGGGAGTGCGGTTCATCAGGTCGCGCAGAGCCCCATCCGTATCGGATTGCAACAGGGCGTCCCATTCGCGACCCCAGACAACTTTGATGACGTTCCATCCAGCACCCCGGAAGAAACTTTCCAGCTCCTGGATGATTTTCCCGTTGCCTCGGACTGGCCCATCGAGTCGTTGCAAGTTGCAGTTAATGACAAAGGTGAGGTTGTCCAGGTCATCGTTGGCAGCGAGCTGCAAGGCACCCCGGCTCTCGACTTCGTCCATTTCTCCATCACCGAGGAAAGCCCAGACGTGTTTCTGGCTGGTGTCGGCGATGCCGCGGTTGTGGAGGTAGCGGTTGAGTTGCGCTTGGTAAATCGCGTTGATCGGACCCAGACCCATGGACACGGTCGGGAACTGCCAGAACTCGGGCATCAACCGGGGGTGGGGGTACGAGGACAACCCGCCACTGGGGTGAGATTTTTCCTGACGGAAGCCATCCAGCTGGTCGGTGCTGAGGCGACCCTCCAGGTACGCCCTCGCATACATGCCAGGAGAGGCGTGGCCCTGGTAAAAGATTTGGTCGCCGCCACCGGGGTGGTCGGCTCCTCGGAAGAAGTGGTTGTGTCCTACCTCATACAGTGCGGCTGAGGACGCGTAGGTGGAGATGTGTCCTCCGACCGCAATCCCTGGACGTTGCGCGCGGTGCACGGTGATCGCGGCATTCCAGCGAATCCAGGCGCGGTAGCGGCGCTCGATGTCCTCATCACCGGGAAAGTCGGGCTCGTTTTCAGGGGCAATCGTGTTGAGGTAATCCGTGGTGGGAACCATGGGCACACCCAAGTGCAGCTCTTTGGAGCGCTTGAGCAAGCTGAGCATGATTTCTCGTGCCCTCTGGTGACCAGACTGTGCAACGACCGCATCGAGAGATTCTCGCCATTCGGTGGTCTCGGTGGGATCCGAGTCCATCTCATTGAACGAATAGGGATCTTGGTCGTTGACTGCCACCCTGACCTCTTCCTGTGTCTGGTAGACCGGGACATGTCACCTCACGGGGATTGCCCGTTATTGAGGTGAGAACCAAGTCTAGTGGGGTGGCTTTGGAGCCAGGAAATGTTTACCACCCGCTGGCGCGGTGGTTTAGCATGAAGCGTTGGGCCTGTAGCTCAGTTGGTTAGAGCGCCACGTTTACACCGTGGATGCCGGGGGTTCGAGTCCCTCCGGGCCCACCAAAAGATCAGCCGAAAAGTGCCACCATCAATGCGCCAAAAATGACGACAAAGATGCTGGGAGTCACGTACTTAATAACCCACAGCCACCGGGCACTCGAGCGCAATGACGAATCCTCCGTGGCGAGGCTCTCCGCCTCACTCGCGGACTGAAACTGAACCAGTGCGCCAAGAATTCCCGACGCCAAGAGAATGCCGGCAGTCGCAATGCGCACCGCGAGGTCTGTTTCTCCCAGCCCAAATTGCAGCAGGGCGACGGTGGTGATGAGGAGAGCTGTCGGAGCCATTTGCGACACGACAATCGTCTTACGGATTTCCAACCAGTGAGCGTGTGTCTGGGATGTCATGATGTCTCCGACGGTGGTGGGTATGTATCTCCAGTGTACGAGGGCGAAAGGCGGGTCATGCAGCGCTCCGTACTGTGGGTAATGCTGGCCGCCACTCTGTGGGGCACTACCGGCACCGCAGCTTTCTTTCTGGGACCAGAGGTCCCCCCAGTGGCTATCGGTGCGGTCACCATGGGTCTCGGTGGAGTCCTTCTTGCCCTGTGGGGCGGCCGGGCCACCCTCGCGCTCTGGAGAGATAGCAGCTCCCGGTGGCTCCTCCTCGCCGGGGCGCTTGGCACCATTACGTATCCTTTGGCTTTTTACTCGGGCATGGCGATGGCGGGCATAGCGCTGGGAAACGTGATCGCCCTGGGTCTTGGTCCGCTCACCGCAGCCCTCCTGGAGTGGGGGGTTGATCGCCGTCGCCCAAGCGTTTCCTGGTGGATAGCCTCGCTCGCCGCGCTTGCCGGCATAGCCCTGATGGCGGGTGCGAAAGTCGAACTGGGTGGGGGTCGAGTGGGAAATGTTGCCCTCGGAGTTGGACTCGCCGCACTCGCGGGCCTCGCCTATGGCTTCTACACCTATGTGTTTGGAAAGCTCGCGGACAGGGGTCACACCCCGCGCGCGGTCGCCGGGGGTGTCTTTGGTGCCGGAGCACCGGTCCTCCTGGTGGTCTTGGTGGTGACCGGAGCGCCACTGGTCGCAACCCCGGAGCGGGTAGGCCTTGTGGCCTACCTTGTCCTTGGGCCAATGGTCATCGCCTACCTCGCTTTCACCGCAGCTCTTCGAACCCTGCGGGCCAGCACGGTTGCCACCATCGCCCTGGTGGAGCCGGTAATAGCGACAGCCCTGGCTGTGCTTCTTGTGGGAGAAGTGCTTGGATTTAGCGCTGTGGTCGGAATTGTGGTGGTGTCGGTGTCCCTTGTTGTCTTCTCGACCACCCGGGGTCCCCAACTGCGCTCTTGAGGTCCTATCCTTGAGGCTATGACTGACGAGCCTGTAGACCCGGGAACTCCCGAGGGACCTCGTCGCAGAACATACGAGCCTCCCTCTGAGGAGTCAGTTTTCACCGGGTCACTTCCTGTGGTTGATGAGTCGCCAGGAGAGAGCGAACCCCCAACACCGCTCAATATCCCCGACCCTCCGGTTCGGACCTCGCTGAGCGAAGCCGACATCCTGCAGACGTTCCAGGGCCCCTCCGCGGGGAGCACGGGAGAGTTGATGGCAGAGCTTGAGCGACAGGTTTTCCTCAAGGAAGAGGAGGAGGAAGCTTTCGCATCTTGGGCGCAGATTGTTCGCCACCTCAGAGGCGAGAAGGCTGAGCCCTACATTGCACACCAGCGCATCATCTTCGATGGGGGTGATCCGGGTCCACTCGAGGAACTCGACGACGAAGTCGACACCGATGAGGGTGCCACCGATGAGCTCGAGAACGACGAGCTCGAGCACGATGCTGATGCGTCGGCCGCATCGTTGGAGGAAGACCTTCCGCCACAGGACGAGGTCACCGAGGACACAGACTCCGAGCCGGACCCTGCGGAGGTTTCCGACGAGGTCGTTGCGGAGCCCGAGGCTGAATCTGACACGACAGATCGTTGGCCGCTCCCGCAGGCGGAGAGCCCGAACGAAGTTGCTCCGACGCCAGGGTTTGCCCTGTCGGTGCCGGTGGCCACAGCGTCGTGGTGGGGGATAGGTCTTCCCATCGCCGCGGTAATCGCCGGTGGTTACCTCTCATTCCGAGGTTTGGGCATTCTGGAATCTGTTGTGGTGCTGGGTTCGCTAGCGCTGGTGACCGGAGTCATGGTGGGCGTTCTCTCCCATCAGGGTTTCCGACGGGGACACACCACCCAGGACCTTCTGGCAGGAAGTTTTGGGAAGACAGGCGCTATCGCTCCGTCCCTTCTTATTGCCCTGATCCAGGTGGCAGCAGTGACCTTCCTCCTGTGGTGGGCCTCAGACCTGCTGGTGGACATTGTGGGTGGGGCTGGGCTCTGGCCCTACGACCGAGTTATTGGTCAGGCCGGTGCTTTTGCAGTTCTCGCGGCCGTGACAGCCGCACTCACCCTGATTGGTCGCCGAGTCCTTCAGGGCGCACTCTTTGCAGGCTCGAGCGCCGCTCTTGTTGCTCTCGTTCTTCTTCTGGTTCAGGGCATTCCCACACTCGAGACATCGCTGGATTGGGGTTGGAGCACGCCGTGGATGACTGTCGTGTCCGCAGGATCACTGTTGTTGGCGCTGGCAACGCTTGTAGTGGTGTTTAGCGCTGCAGATCTGACGACGCTTCGGGCGTCATCCTCCAGTAGAGCGGGAGGAGTGCTCTCCGCTGCAGCCCTCGGGCTTCCCTTCGTCGCCCTGTCCGTCATGGCCTCCTGGATGGCGCAGAGCTCACCCGTGGTGTCTCTGGGTCTGCTCGCCAACCCGGTGGGGACCCTCACTGAGGGGGCTCCCGCTTTTTACCCGGCCTTAGCGATCATTGCGGTCGTCGTGCCCCTGGTGAGCGTTGCAGCGCTCCTCATATTCTCGGCAAGCCAGGCAGCCTCCACTCTGCGAATGCCAGGCACTTCTCGCGTTCACACTGCGGTGGTGATTGCACTGGTGACGGTACTGGGGGCTCTGGCTCTGGTGTTTGCACTGGATGTGAGTGATTTTGTGGGTGACCTCGGTCTCACCCTCGGAGTGGTGGCCGTCACGGCCGGTGCAATTCTGGCCAAAGAATGGGCGGTGTTGGGGTCGAAGAAACCCTCTGAGGCACCCCCGGTGCGAGCGGTATCGCTGGTGGCGTTCGTTCTCCCGATTGCGGTCGGCTTCGGACTTATCGAATCGAGTGTCTCGTGGCTGTCCTGGCAGGGCTACCTCTTCCCCCTTCTGGATATGGCGGGGCTCATCGACCTTTCACCCGCGGCGCCGGGAGTATTAGTGGCCTTTGTTCTCGCAGGCATTATTTCCGGAATTGGCGCAATAGTCAGTTGGCTTCGCCTTCGAGGGAGTGCTCAGGTCGATGCCAGCTAAAGCGGCTGCCGCTCGTCCTCTCTCTGAGGTTCTCGACATCATCGAAAACCTCTGGCCCGTGTCTGGGGCCGAAGAATGGGATGCCCCCGGTCTCGTGGTGGGGTCACCAGACCATGCCGTGAGCTCAATTCACGTCATGGTCGATGCCACCATCGAGTCGGTGGCTGAGGCCCTCACCCAGGGTGCCGATCTGATTGTTTCCCACCACCCACTGCTGCTTCGTGGTGTGACGAGTGTGGCGGAGTCGACCTACAAGGGCCGCATTGTTGCGGACCTGATTAGGGGTGGCGCGGCACTGTATGCCGCACACACTAATGCGGACGTGGTGCCCACTGGCACCTCAGCACAGTTGGCCGATCTGTTGGAGCTTCTCGACCAGTCACCGATTGCCCCCTCGACAACACCGGGACACGGGTTGGGTCGCGTGGGAACACTGCCCACGCCCATGAGCCTCTATGAGCTCGCCGTGAAGGTGGGTGAGTTTCTGCCGCAGACCGCCGTGGGCCCCGTGGTGGCGGGTGACCCCGAAGCGATCGTCTCCTCCGTTGCCCTGTGTGCGGGAGCGGGAGACTCCCTACTGTCTCACCCCCTGGTGACTGCCAGCGATGTCTACATCACCAGTGACCTTCGTCACCATCCGGCCAGTGAATCCCGGGAGCATGCCCTCATCGCTGGGGGGCCTGCGTTAATCAACATTTCCCACTTCGCTGCCGAGTGGCTGTGGTTGGAGCAGGCTGCAGAAGAGCTGAGGGGCGCCACTGGCCTCAGTGTTAGCGTGAGTGACCTCAACACCGATCCGTGGACGTTCCAAGTTCATCGCGTAGGAGGCTAAAACGTGGGAGTGACCGCACCACCCGCAGTGCAGGCCACATTGTTGGACCTGGCCGAGTGCGATCGCGCCCTTCAGCACGCCGCGTCGAAGCTCCGGGCATTGCCCGAAACCCTGCACATCCCCACCCTTGAGGCCGTTGTTGAGGAGATCAAGGGTCGCAAACACGACGCCATGGTGGAGAAGGAAAACATTCAGGCTGAGCTCACTCGAGCTGAGTCTGATGTTCAACTGGTGGAAGCGCGGATTCAGAAGGATGATGAGCGATTGACTCAGACATCGTCTGCCAAAGACGCCCAAGGCCTTGATCACGAGCTGGAGACCCTTCGGAAGCGTCGCTCGGATTTGGAGGACATCGAGCTGGCCATCATGGAGCGGCTTGACCAGGCCGAGAAGGTTTTGTCCGGTGTTCAAGCCGAACTTGCCACCGCGGAGGGCGCCCTCACCGAGGCCCGCGCCGAATTGGTCACCCAGAGTGCCGAGCTCGAATCGGAGTCTGCGACGCAGTCCGCTAGTCGCCAGGCCATCGTGGGCGGCCTACCCGAGGATGTCTACGCACTCTATGAGCGCCAGCGGGAACGCTACGGCGTGGGAGCATCCCATTTACGTGGGGGAGTGTCGAGCGCCAGCGGAGTGGCGTTGACCGAGTCCGATCTTCAGGACATTCGGCGCGCGTCGCCGGATGAGGTCATCTTGTGTCCGGATAGCAACGCGATTCTCGTGCGCACGCCGGAGTCTGGACTGTGACTCTGGCTCGTCTCATTGTGGAAGCCGACGGAGCATCCCGGGGAAACCCCGGTGCTGCCGCGGGGGGAGCGGTGGTTCTCGATCCCGAGACCGGCCAGGTGCTGGCGCAGGCGGGGGTGCTCTGCGGTCATGCCTCCAACAATGTGGCCGAATATCGGGGAATGATCGAGGGCCTCGAGGTTGCCTTGAGCATGGCGCCTGAGGCGACCATCCATGTGCGCATGGATTCCAAATTGGTCGTGGAGCAGATGTCGGGGCGTTGGAAAATCAAACACCCGGACATGCAGGACTTGGCCCGAGCCGCGCGAGAACTGATCACGTCGCGTTCCGTGACGTTTGAGTGGGTTCCACGGGAGCAGAACTCCCTGGCGGATGCTGCCGCTAACGCAGCTCTCGATCGAGGAGAGTCTTACCGGGAGCTCTAGTGCCGGAGGCCCTACTCGCGTACCCTAGAAGAGTTGGAAGGGGTCGGCCAGGCAATCGCGTCACTACTTCGGTAGTGCCGAGGAACGTCCGGGCTCCCTAGAGCAGGACGGTGGGTAACACCCACCCGGAGTAATCCGCGAGACAGTGCCACAGAAAATAGACCGCCCAGGCAACTGGGTAAGGGTGAAACGGTGGTGTAAGAGACCACCAGAGGTTCGGGTGACCGAACCTGCTCGGTAAACCTCGTCCGGAGCAAGGTCAAACAGACACCCATCAGGTTGCTCGCCTGAGTGTCGGGTAGGCCGCTAGAGATACCTGGTAACAGTTATCCGAGAAAGATGATTGCCACCGAGGAAACTCGGGACAGAACCCGGCGTACCGGCCGACCCCGCCAACACTAAACGCTTCGCAGTACCGTGACGACCTTGCCCATCACCGTGGCGTGGTCACCGAGAATCGGCTCGTACGCGCTGTTCTGGGGGAGCAACCAGGTGTGCCCATCGCGCTGCTTGAACACCTTCACGGTGGCTTCATCATCGAGCATGGCGGCCACGATGTCACCATTGTTAGCGGTGGCTTGAGACCTCACGACGACCCAGTCGCCATCGCAGATTGCGGCGTCGATCATCGAATCTCCGACAACCTTCAGCATGAACAACTCGCCGTTACCGACGAGTTGGCGGGGGAGAGCCATGACGTCGTCAATGTTCTGCTCTGCCGTGATCGGAACACCAGCGGCAATGCGACCTACGAGGGGGACCGAGACAACATCGTCGCTGGCCGGCACCAGAGGTGTAACCGGCGCGGAGGTCTCTGGCGTCAAACGCTTCACAATTTCTAGGGTGCGTGCGGTGTTGGCGTGGCGCTTGATGTAGCCGGCACGCTCCAGCTGGCTGAGTTGGTGAGAGACGCTGGAGGTGGAGGATAAACCGGTGTTCTCACAGATCTCTCGCATGCTCGGTGGAACACCTCGAGAGTCCAGCGAATGCTCGATGAAGGCCTGAATCTTGTGCTGCTGTTCTGTCAACATGCTCCCAGGGTAGCGCTAATCGAACACTTTTTCTATACATCCGTTCGAAGTGTGTCGGAGCGTGTCGGTGGTGGGCGGAAGAATCGCCGTACACCAATGCTTGACATATCGAGCATTCGAACATATATTCGAAACAGAGGTTCGGGCGGGCTCTCCCGGCCGAGGGTCCGGCCCGAACCTCTCAACCCACAGAGAGGTCCATCATGACAACCCACAACCCCACCTTGCGCATCACCCCCCGAGGACGCGCTGTCCTCGCGATGCTCATCGCCCTGCCTGTGCTTGTCGTGTCGCTCTTCCTCGCGACCCCTGGCGCTGTGGCAGAAAGTACCGGCAGCCCTGACACTCACGAGTACGTGACGGTGCTCGCTGGAGATACGCTCTGGGCCATTGCACAGAGCATTGCTCCAGAGAGTGATCCTCGGGATGTGATTCACGAGATTATGACGTTGAACCAGCTCTCGTCCGCTGCTCTGACCCCTGGGCAAGAAATAGCAATTCCCCGGGGATAATCCGGCGGCTGCGCTCCCGAGTACGATTGGCGGGTGGCTTCACTCGACAACCTGCCGTTGCGCTCTGATTTGCGTGGGAAAAAGCCCTATGGGGCTCCGATGCTTCCCGTTCGCTATGCCCTGAACGTCAACGAAAACACGCACCCGGTGCCAGACGCTGTCAGAGCGTCAATTCTTGCGTCGCTTGCGGATGCCTTGGAAAGCATCAATCGCTATCCAGATCGGGAATTTGCGGCCCTGCGAGACTCCCTCGCTGAGTACGCCTCTGAGTCACACCGCGGAGACCCGATAACGTCCGACATGGTGTGGGCCGCCAATGGCTCCAACGAAGTTC
>JAQBZV010000034.1 GCA_027728145.1 Actinomycetota bacterium
GCTCTGCACACCGACGGAATTCTCGAGAAATACGGTGTGGAACTCATCGGGGCATCCTTCGAGGCGATTCAACGAGGTGAAGACCGCCAGATTTTCAAAGACCTGGTGATAGAGGCTGGGGCGGATGTCGCGCGCAGTCACATCGCCAGGACTGTCGAGGACGCCATCGATTTTGCCGAGGATCTGGGTTATCCGCTCGTGATTCGGCCGTCCTACACAATGGGCGGATTGGGGTCAGGATTCGCACACAACCAGGAGGAACTTGTGCGAATGGTGGGCGATGGCCTCCATCAAAGCCCCACCACTGAGGTTCTGCTCGAGGAGTCGATTCTGGGCTGGAAAGAGTACGAGCTCGAGTTGATGCGCGACAGCGCCGACAACACCGTGGTCGTATGTTCCATCGAGAATGTGGACCCGGTCGGCGTGCACACGGGAGACTCTATTACGGTTGCGCCGGCTCTCACCCTTACCGACAGGGAATATCAACGCCTGCGTGACATCGGCATCCACATCATTAGGCTGGTGGGGGTTGACACTGGCGGGTGCAATATCCAGTTCGCAGTTGAGCCCTCGACGGGGCGGATTATCGTCATCGAGATGAATCCTCGTGTCTCGAGGAGCTCGGCGCTGGCGTCGAAAGCCACCGGTTTTCCGATTGCCAAGATTGCGGCAAAGCTAGCCCTCGGGTACCGCCTCGATGAAATACCGAACGACATCACCAAGGTGACTCCAGCATCCTTTGAGCCCACCCTCGATTACGTTGTCGTGAAGGTCCCGCGGTTCGCCTTTGAAAAGTTCCCCCTCGCGGACAAGACGCTGACGACGACCATGAAGTCGGTGGGAGAGGCGATGGCCCTGGGGCGAAACTTCTCCCAGGCACTGAACAAGGCGTTGCGCTCTCTTGAGCAGCGGGGCAGTTCCTTCCACTGGGGGGATCAGCCGCTGAGCCGCAAGCAACTGGTGGATATCGCGCGCATTCCGACAGACGGGCGGATCGTTACCGTGCAACAGGCATTGCGCCAGGGAGCAACGATTGAAGAGTTGTGTGCCGCTACAGGCATAGACCCCTGGTTCCTCGATCAGGTCGCTTTGATCAACGAGGTTGCCTCGGCAGTTCAGGCAGGGGAGGATCTCACCGAGGACCTCCTGCGACATGGTAAAGGCCATGGCCTTTCTGACGCTCAGATTGCCCAGTTGCGGGGCCGCACAGAAGCAGAGATTCGGGCTCAACGTCATGGGCTGGATATGCGTCCAGTGTTCAAGACCGTTGACACGTGCGCAGGGGAGTTTCCCGCGTATACGCCGTATCACTACTCGAGTTATGACCTGTCTTCCGAGGTCACCGCGTCGGAGAAAACCAAGGTGGTCATTTTGGGCTCGGGGCCCAACCGAATCGGACAAGGTATCGAGTTTGACTACTCCTGCGTCCATGCGGCTTTCGCGCTCCGCGACGCCGGTTTTGAAACCATCATGATTAACTGCAATCCCGAGACAGTGTCGACGGACTACGACACGAGTGACCGTTTGTATTTTGAGCCGCTGACACTCGAGGACGTGCTGGAGGTCATCCACCAGGAACAGCAGAGTGGGACCCTGCTGGGGGTGCTTGTCCAGCTCGGAGGCCAAACGGCCTTGGGCCTCGCACAGGGTCTCGAGGACGCCGGGGTGCCCATTCTCGGCACAAGCCCCAGCGCCATTGATTTAGCAGAGGAACGTGGCTCGTTTGCGAGAATTTTGGATGAGGCGGGACTGGTTGCGCCGAAAAACGGAACTGCCACCACCGTTGCTGAGGCCCTCACCATTGCGCACGACATCGGATTTCCCGTGTTGGTCCGACCCAGCTATGTGTTGGGTGGACGGGGAATGGAAATTGTCTATGACCAGGCGAGCCTTGTCGACTATTTCGACCGGATTGAGGAGTTTGCCATTGTCGGGCCCGAGGCGCCGCTGCTCGTAGATAGGTTCTTGGACGACGCTGTAGAGATTGACGTCGACGCCCTGTATGACGGGGAACAGCTCTATATCGGCGGTGTGATGGAACACATTGAGGAGGCGGGAATCCATTCGGGTGACTCGGCCTGTACGCTGCCGCCGGTGACGCTCGGCCGGGATGTCGTTGAGGCGGTCTGTGACGCTGTTGAGAAGCTCGCTCAGGGGATTGGCGTACGAGGACTCATCAACGTTCAGTTCGCTGTCGCAGCGGGTGTGCTCTATGTCCTGGAGGCAAACCCCCGTGCCAGTAGGACAGTTCCTTTCGTGTCGAAGGCCCTGGGCATCCAATTGGCGAGGGCTGCGTCCCTGGTGATGGCGGGATCGAGTATCGCGTCCTTGATCGACTCTGATGTGCTTCCTGCCCGGGATGGGCGGCGCCCGCCGCTTGATTCGCCGGTTGCCGTGAAGGAGGCGGTGCTTCCCTTCAAGCGCTTTAGAACACCGGCTGGTGACATTGTTGACTCGATTTTGGGGCCAGAGATGCGTTCCACCGGTGAGGTCATGGGTATTGACTCAACCTTCCCTAAAGCTTTCGCCAAGAGTCAAGACGCCGCCTACGGCGGGCTACCACGTTCGGGAACCGTTTTCGTCTCGGTGGCAGATCGAGATAAGCGAAGCGTCATCCTGCCCATGCTTCGATTGAGTCAGCTGGGCTTCAACCTCATCGCCACCGAGGGCACTGCCGAAACTCTCGCGCGCTACGGGATTCATGCCGAGGTCGTCCGCAAACACACTGAGGTGTCGGGTTCCTCGACGGGGCCGAGTGTGGTCGACCTCATCCAGCAAGACAAGATTGACATTGTCGTGAACACCCCCAGGGGTCGTAGCGCAAGAGCCGACGGGTACGAAATTCGCACTGCCACTGTCGCAGCCGACAAGGCCTTATTCACGACCATTGCCCAGCTAGGAGCCGCTGTGGCGTCACTGGAGCAACGACCAGAAACGCCCGAGGTGACGAGCCTCCAGGACTACCAGCGACGACGGGACGGAGCCTCCTCATGAAGGACAGACTCCCGGTGGGCAATCCAGTTCTGTGTGTGGGAATTGACCCGCACGGATCAGTACTGGAGGCCTGGGGCGTGCCAGATTCTGGTGAGGGATTAGTCCAGTTTGTGAACACGATAGTTCCCCTCGTCGCCGACAGCGGATGTGCGGTGGTGAAGCCTCAAGTGGCTTTTTTTGAACGCCACGGCCTGGCGGGAATGCGCGCTCTCGCATTGCTACTGGGGGTTTTACGTAGTCGGGGCCTTGTGACCATTGGTGATGCGAAGAGAGGCGACATCGGTTCGACCATGGAGGGTTATGCAGAGGCGTGGCTCACCCCGGGTTCTGATTTCGAGGTCGACGCTCTGACAGTTGTGCCCTATCAGGGCGTGGGGGCCCTAGAGCCGGTGTTGGCTCTTGCTGCTGAACACGCCAAAGGGGTATTTGTCCTCTCGGCAACCTCAAACCCTGAAGCGCGTGACACGCAGCGAGCGATGCGCTCCGATGGTCTCTCTGTCGCAAGCGGTGTCGTTCACGACCTCGCGGCATGGGTGGATCTGCACCCGAGTACCGTGACGACCCATGGTGTGGTGGTGGGTTCAACACTGAGTTCTGCTGACTTTGGCATCGACATGACGAAGCACCCCGGCATGCCGATTCTGGCCCCGGGGTTTGGCCATCAGGGAGTTTCACTCTCCTCGGCGAGATCCCTGTTCCCCGCGACATCGCCGGTCCTTGCTGTTGTTGCTAGGTCTGTCTTGCTGACCGGTGAACAAGGATTCGTTGACGCGGTGCGTGCGGCAGAGGGCGAATTGCGCTCGTGACCAAGGATTTCGACGCAGTGGCAGCGTCTCGCAGGGGTGTGGAGATGCGCCGCTTGCGCGCTGAGTTTAAGAAGCAGTTGCGAGCTGGTGAGCATCGGCTCATTACGGTGTTCGACGACGCCGAGGACCCGAGGACTGACCCGGTCGTCAGGGGGCTCCGAGTCGAATGGTTCCTGCGGTCCATCCCGGGATTCGGAGCGACCAAGACGCGCGCTGTTCTCGACCGAGTGGGTGTTAGCCCCACAGCAACTTTGGGTGGGCTTCGGGTCCGGCAGCGAGCGGCGTTACGTGGTGAGGTTTTGGCCCTCTACCGGAGGTACTTTCCTCACCAACGAGGGCGGCTGATTGTTCTTGCGGGTCCTAGCGGGGTGGGGAAAGGCACGGTTGTGTCGTGGATTACCTCGCGTTTTCCTCACTTCGTTGTCAGCGTTTCCGCGACGACTCGGCCGAGGCGTCCTGGCGAGCGGGAGGGGGAGCACTATTACTTTGTCTCACCCGCCGAGTTTCAGGCTCTCATTGCGCGGGGTGATTTGCTGGAGTGGGCGGTGGTGCACGGTGAGCACCGGTACGGCACCCCGCGAGGTCCCGTGGAGGCGCTCTTGGATGAGGGCCGCAACGTCATTCTTGAGATCGACGTGCAAGGAGCCAAGCAGGTGAAGCGCGCGGTGAAGGGCGCGCTGACGATATTTATCGCGCCCCCCTCGTTCGAGGCGCTGGAAGACCGACTTTCTGCCAGAGGGACGGAGAGCGAGCCTGAGCGCAAGCGGAGACTCGTCACAGCGGAGCGAGAGCTCCGTCGCCAAAAGGAATTCGATTATGTCGTGGTCAACGATTCCGTCGAGAGAGCCGGGCAAAGCATCGTAGACTTAGCACTTGCGTCGAGAGACCCCCAAGCCACCAAGGAGTAAAAATGTCGCTAAACCGTGACGGAATCATCGATCCGCCCATTGATGAGTTGCTGGGCAAAGTCGATTCGAAGTACCAGCTGGTGATTTATGCCGCCAAGCGTGCTCGTCAGATTAACGCCTACTACTCCGATTTGGGTGATGGCAATATCTACGACCACGTGGGTCCTTTGGTTCCCTCCACCATTGATGAGAAGCCTTTGAGCATCGCGCTGCGGGAAATCAACGAAGGCAAGTTAGTTCTCAACCGTCCAGCGCCCTAGGGTGCTGTGTCCTCTTCAGAGGAGCAGGGTATGCCGTTGCGGGTGATTGTTGGAGTTTCTGGGGGCATCGCCGCCTATAAGGCGGTGACGGTCGTTCGGGAATTTGTCCTCCGAGGTGCTGAGGTCACGGTAATTCCGACAGCTTCCGCGTTGCGGTTTGTAGGGCTCCCCACGTGGGAGGCGATCTCGAGAAACTCCGTTCCCGTGGATCTCTTCGACGGTGTCGCCGAAGTGCGTCACGTGGCATTAGGGCAACAGGCTGACCTCATAGTCTTGGCACCCGCCACCGCACACATGGTGGCTTCCTTAGCCGGCGGATTTGCAGGAGACCTGCTCGGTACGACGGTTTTGGCTTCTAGGGCCCCGGTGGTCATAGCTCCCGCCATGCACACTGAAATGTGGGAAAACGCTGCAGTCAGAGCCAACGTTGACACCCTGCGCTCTCGGGGCATCATCGTGGTGGGCCCCGAATCTGGTGCTTTGACGGGCGAGGACACCGGTGTTGGCCGAATGTCTGAGCCTCACACCATCGTGGAGGCAGCTCTCGCCCAGGTGGCACCTCAGACCTTGAAAGGTCGCCATGTGCTGATTTCGGCAGGTGGAACCCGGGAACCCCTGGACCCCGTCCGGTATCTCGGCAATCGATCGACGGGGGCGATGGGCGTTGCACTAGCGGAGCAGGCTCTGGCTCGAGGAGCTGAGGTGACCGTGGTCCACGCACACCTCGAGGTCTCGCTCCCGCGCGGGGTGGCGGGCATTGCCGTCTCCACCAGCGAAGAGATGCTGAGCGCATTGATGGACGCGCAACCCGCGAACGACATCATCCTCATGGCTGCCGCAGTCGCGGATTGGCGGTCTGTGGAGGTCTCCGACCACAAGATCCACAAGAGCGACAAGCCCGAGACCTGGGAGCCGCGTCTCGAGCGAACCCCCGATATTTTGCAGGAACTCGTCGGCGCGAGGCGCCCGGGGCAGATGATCGTAGGTTTCGCTGCAGAGACCGACCTAGATCCCGAGACCCGTGAATCCACGGCTCGGGAGAAGCTGGTGGCGAAACAGTCTGACGCTATTGTCCTGAACCTCGTGGGGGACCGGGTAGGATTTGGCGAAGTTGAAACAGCAGTGACACTGATTACCGCGAGCCCGCAGTCACTGACGTTTGAAGGAACAAAATCTTCCGTTGCGGGGCGGCTCTTGGACGCTCTGCCCGAACTCTAGGTAGGGCTCATGAGGTATTTCAGTTCAGAATCTGTGACTGAAGGTCACCCTGACAAAATGTGTGACCAGATCAGCGATGCGTTGCTTGACGCCTTCCTCGCTGGTGACAAGAACTCTCGCTGCGCGATTGAATCCCTGAGTGCGGGAAACATGATCCACGTCGCCGGAGAGGTGACGTCCAACACCACCGTTGATGTCGAGAAGGTAGTACGTGACCTCGTCCGTTCTATTGGCTATACGGATGTGTCGATAGGAATCGACGCAGACGGTTTTGCCTGGCACTTGTCGCTGGGTCAGCAGTCCGCTGATATCGCTCATGGTGTCGATTCGGCTCTCGAAGCGAGAACCGGGGGGTCTGTTGACCCCTACGACAGCCTCGGTGCGGGAGACCAGGGCATCATGTTCGGTTTCGCTACGACCGAGACCGAGTCCTACATGCCCATGCCGCTGTGGCTCGCCCATCGGCTCGCACAGCAGCTGTCCACTGCTCGCAAGTCGGGTGCGGTGTCGTATCTCCGTCCCGATGGCAAGACCCAGGTCACCATCGGTTTTGAGGACGGCAAACCTGTCGAACTCACCACCGTGGTGATTTCGACCCAGCACGATCCCGGTGTCACACAGGAGCAGATTGAAGCTGACCTGAAAGAACACGTGATTAATCCCGTGCTCAAGCTCGTTGACCTGGATGCCAGCAACACTCGTTACTTGATCAACCCGAGCGGACCTTTCGTCACGGGTGGACCGGATGGTGACGCAGGGCTTACCGGGCGGAAAATCATCGTGGATACCTACGGCGGTGCTTCGCGTCACGGCGGTGGTGCTTTCAGCGGTAAAGATCCGACCAAGGTTGACCGCTCCGCCGCGTATGCCCTGCGATGGGTGGCGAAAAATGTCGTGGCAGCAGGTCTTGCTGACAAAGCAGAGATTCAGGTCTCCTACGCGATTGGAACGGCCCACCCGGTCAGCATCTTCGTGGAGACCTTTGGAACAGAGAAGGTCGCGTCGGACACAATCGAGAAGGCCATCGATGAGGTTTTCGACCTCCGACCCAAAGCGATAATCGAGCAACTAGAGCTTCTTGACACACCGTTCCTGCCAACGGCTGCCTACGGGCATTTCGGTCGCATGGACCATGATTTTCCCTGGGAGCGGCTTAACCGTGTGGAGGAGTTGCGCCAAGCTAGTGGATTGTGAGCGATAGCAGGCGAGTAGCACGGGTTGTTCTCGACTCTCGCCTGCCCCAGCTCAGTCGCCTCTTTGACTACCTCCTCCCACCCGGGGTTGACCTAACCCCGGGTGTGCGCGTCCGCGTTCCACTGCGATCAGCCAAGCGCCTCGCGGAGGGGTATGTCGTGGAGGTTGCCGACGCCAGTAGCCACTCCGGCACCTTGGCGGAGATCGCGGAGGTAGTGTCGCCGGTTCCGGTTCTCCCGACAAGTTTGTGGGAACTTGCCAGCACCGTCGCCGGGCGATCGGCGGGTAACCCGGCCGATGTCTTACGGCTTGCGATTCCCAAGCGTTATGTGAAAGCCGAAAAGCAGTGGTGGAGCGACGGCGAGGCGCTGGACAGGGTGCGCCCGGCGCCATCCGAGCTCGGCACATCGGCGGTATCGGAATATGCAGCGCTGTTGGAACAAGGTGCGAGGACCAGCCTCACCTTGCCCTACGGTGTTGTGTCGTTGGACACGGGCCGTGTGGTCCCGAGATCTGTTGCTCTCCTCGCTCAGGTTGCTGCCACCGTCCTAGGACAGGGCCGCTCGATCATTCTCGTGTGTCCTGACTGGCGAGACATTGAGCACCTCAGCGCCTCGCTGAGCGAACTTATCCCCGAGGATTCGCTTGTTCTTCTCTCAGGCGATCAGCCCCCCGCTCAGAGGTATGGGCAGTACTTACGGACGCTCGAGCCGTCGCCGGTTGTGGTGTTGGGCAATAGGCACGCTGTGTATTCGCCCGCTCACAACCTTGGCCTCATCGTCGTGGTGGATGATGCGGATTCCGCCCATCGTGAGCCCCTTGCCCCTTATCCGCACTCCCGAGATGTAGCAATCGTCCGTAGCTCCATGGAAGGCGTTGCGGTGTGTTTCGCCGGGGTCCAAGCAAGCCTCTCGGCGAGACGCTGGGTTGACATGGGCTACCTCCGTGAATTGTCGCTAGGCGCTTCCACCAGGCCAAGGGTTATTCCGACGTCGCTGTCACTAGGGCATGAGGCAACATCGTCCCCAGCTCGACTTCCTTCTGCTGTGTACCAAGCCGCCAAAGAGGCGCTGGCAACGGGACCCATCCTT
>JAQBZV010000035.1 GCA_027728145.1 Actinomycetota bacterium
CACCTCAGAGAGAAACTTGGCCTTGTTCTTCTCGGCGTCCGCAGGAAGAGTGCGATCCACCTCAGCCCAGATCTGGTGGGGGCTTATCTCCCCAAAACGCAGGTGGGGACTCAGTCGCGATGTCGTCACCGGGCCCGGCTCATCCCGTCGGTGATAGAGCTTCAGGGTGTTGTGGACGAAATCTTCAAGCCTCTGGTGGGCTCCGGACTCTCCCGGCGTCCACATCTCGTGGAGGCCGGGGGACCAGTCAGGGCTCGTGGGAAGCAGATCCCAGTCGTCGAGGGTTTCGCTCGCTATTCCCGCTACAGACTGAAGGGCTGCCGGGGGTGGAAGCGGTGCTCGCGGTGGCTCGCCGGCCAGTGCTGCCCGCCAGAACGGGGTAAAAACTTTGAAGGGGTTACCCTCTCCCGTTCGCACCGTCCAGGGCTCAAACAACAGATTGCCTGCAAAACTTTCGCAGGTCAGCCCTGATTCCCGCAGATCTTCTTTCAGGAGTGCGTCGGCTTCGCGAGCAAGCCCGTAGCGGCGGTTCCAGAACACCGCAGATGCGCCCGTGTCTATAACCAGCTGTCGGATGACATCGGGACCCGATCCGGTGCGAAGCACGAGGGACCCGCCGAGGGAATCTACAGAGGATTGAAGCGACACAAGTGAGTGGTGGAGCCACCACTTCGATGCACGCCCCAGGGGTCTTGATCCTTCGGTGACCTCGTCTCGGACATAGACGATCAGGACTGGCGCACCAGTGTCGCAGGCAGCGTGGATGGCTGGGTTATCGGTAAGCCGAAGGTCACTGCGAAGCCACACAATTGCCGGACCCTGTGTCATGCCTCCAGCGTAGAGCTCTCCGCTGGGAGTGATGTGAGGGCAGTGATAAGGGCCGGTCGCTGAGGCGAGCGACCAGCCCTATTTCCCTTGCACCAAGAGTGTTTTGCAATCACATTCACGAGAGCTGTCACAGCAACAACCGACGCTCAAATCAATATATAACAGAATGGTAACGGTGTCTAGTCCCCGTTTTTTGGGGAGACAAAGACCTAAATCATGTCCGGAGACTGGGCCACACCGTAGTTGATGGTGACATCTGCGTGCCGGTCAAAGCGATATCCAACACCTCGCACCGTGCGCACGATGTCCTCGTAACGACCGAGTTTCGATCGGAGTCTCCGCACATGAACATCGATGGTTCTGGCAACAGGGGCATCCTCGTCACCCTCCGCCCACAGCGCTTCGATGATGAGCTCCCGATTCACGGTCTGTCCTTCACGAAGAACCAGGAATTGCAGGAGCGAGAACTCTTTATACGTGAGCGGGGCTTGCTCGTCATCAATGAGCACGCGTTTGCGCGAGATGTCGATGACGACCAGGGATTCTGGGGTCTTCTGGTCTCGGGCAAGCTTCCCGAGGGCAATCGGGTCATGCAAGGCCATCCGCACAATGTCGAGGTGTTTACCTCCGGTCCCCGCTGGAGCCAGCGCAATTGCCGCGTGTGTTTCTGTCGCCGGAACGTGGTCGGTGACCGTTTTCTTGAGCTCGGTCACGAGCTCCTGCAAGCTGATGCCTGCTGCCTGGGCGTCAGCTTCGCTAATGCCCACATAGAGGGCGAACCCTCGGGGTTCGCGAGGTGAGTGAGTCATGATCTGTCGATTCGTGAGGGGCGGTGAGCCCACGGTGGGTGAACAGGGGGATTAGCCACACATTCGACAGCAACACAGCTCACGAGCGCTCACCTGCGCCGGGGAAAAAAAAGAGCTGGGCATGGCTTGATTATCGGCCCAAGCCCGGCCGAGCGTCAAGTTTTGTGACGTTATCCGACAGTTCCATAGAGTCGGTCACCGGCGTCGCCGAGCCCGGGAACAATGAAACCGTGCTCATTGAGCTTCTCATCTAGAGCTCCCAACACGATGGTGACGTTGCGACCCGCTGTGGCCTTCTCCAGGGCTGCCAGACCCTCCGGCGAACCTAAAAGACAGACTGCCGTGACCTCGGTGGCACCCTTGTCAAAGACAAAGTTGATGGCCTGCAGTAGTGAACCCCCAGTTGCCAGCATCGGATCAAGAATGAAGCACTGCCGGTCAGAGAGGTCCTCCGGGAGTCGCTCCGCATAGACACTGGGCTGCAAAGTCTTCTCGTCTCGCACCATTCCTAAGAAGCCAACTTCAGCGCTCGGCAAGAGCTGTGTCATGCCCTCCAACATGCCCAACCCAGCACGGAGGATGGGCACCACCACGGGCCGCGGACTCGCCAGTTTCTTGCCCATCGTGGTGGTCACGGGCGTGGTGATCTGGTGGTCCTCAATGCGGATGTGGCGGGTGGCCTCATAGGCCAACAGGGTCACCAGCTCTGAGGTGAGGGCCCGGAATAGCGGTGACGATGTCGACTCGTCTCTGAGAAGTGAGAGTTTGTGAGAAATCAGGGGGTGATCCGCAATGTGCACCTGCATGCGCCTCAGACTACCCGAGCGCGATGCTCTGGATAGGGTGGGCTCGTGCTTGATGACACCGAGTTGATGCGCCGCGCGATCGCGCATGCGTCAGATGCGCTCACCACGGGAGATGTTCCGGTGGCAGCTCTCGTGGTGGACCCCTCCGGGGTGATTGTCGCGAGCGCCACCAACACGAAAGAGCGCGATCATGACCCGACTGCTCACGCGGAGATTGTTGCCCTGCGTCTAGCCGGCCACGCCCTCGACAACACCAATCTCAGCGACCACACTCTGGTGGTCACGCTGGAGCCCTGCGTGATGTGTGCTGGAGCAATTACCCAAGCGCGCATCTCTCGCCTTGTTTTTGGGGCGTGGGATGCGAAAGCAGGGGCGGCTGGAAGCAAGCATGATCTGGTGCGGGACCGAAGTCTGCCTCATCGGGTGCAGGAAGTTGTTGGTGGTGTCCTGGAAGAGGAGTGTGGAGCACTCCTCACCGACTTCTTTTCCCAGAAGTAGCTAGCTGACAACTCCCGGCCAGATCACGGCGATGACCGTGTTGGCGATGGCCAGAGCTCCCGCGGTGTGCAGGAGGGGAAGGAGTTTCCGTTCGCGGCCACCGCTGCGGAGCTTCTTTTGTTTCCGATAGGCAATGAGTGCGACGACAAAAATGATCACGGCAAGAGTCGTCTTGACGGCGATCTTGAGGTGGTCCACGGCCATGTCGGGATCATCCGCAAGACGCATCTCCACGAGACCGGTGAGAACCAGCCCCGTGACCAGCTGAAGTGTTGCTCCCGTCAACACCCACCCAAAGAAGAAGCCCGAGTGAGCTCTCATCTGGGCGAAGAACGGCCCGATAATCAGCGCCAGGCCGATGAAGTGCAGGATGAGAGTGATGTCGCGAGCCAGCTCCATTGCTCTCCTAAATTACCTAGTCCGATGCCTTGATGACAATCACATCGGTCGGCGGTTGGGTTTCTGAGGTGTCGCGCACGAGTTCCGGTTCCACGTAAATCTCAGCGTGATCCCCCACGACTTCTCGCACGCGGCGCTTCGCATCATTGAGCGCGTGGGCGAGCACATACGTGGGCAGGGTCTCTGCAAGCTGGATGGTGGCAGCAATGACCCAGTGGCCATCGGGTTCGGACGTTACCGAGAGGCGCAATACCGCCTCAGCGTCGGGACTATCAAGAAGTGCACTCAGGATGGGTTCTCGGGCGGGAAGTGGTCCCTTCGACTTCTTCTTGTCACCCATAGTGTTATTCCATTCCTAGCGACGGTGCCAACAACGTCTGTCCAATCTACACTGGCATCGTGACTCACTCTCCTCCCCGCATTGCAATTCTTGGCACCGGACACATGGGCGGTGCGATCCTGGGTGGCCTGACTCGCGCAGCGGGAGCCTTCGGTGGCATTCGGGTGACCACCGCATCGGCTGAATCTGCCCGGGCGCTTGCCGGTAGGGGTGTGGAGGCCCGGAGTCTCGAGGAGGACAGCACTGCGAATCAGTGGGCGGTGGAGGGTGCTGACATCATCCTCCTGGGAGTCAAGCCTCACCATCTTCTGGGGCTGCTGGAGGACGTCGCACCCCATGCTCCCGAATCCGCGGTGATGGTCAGTATCGCTGCGGGAATCACTGTCGCTCAGATGGAGAGCCTATGGCCAGGTGCGCTGGTGCGCACTATGCCCAACACCCCGTCTCAGGTGGGTAAAGGCGTGACGGGTCTGAGTGCTGGCTCTCGGGTCAGCACCGACCAGGTGCGCGCGGTGAGGGAAGTCTTCGAGACCGTGGGGAGCGTGCTCGTGGTTGAGGAGGATTCTCTGAACGCGTTGAGCACATTCTCCGGATCAGGTCCCGCGTTCGTCTATTTCTTTATCGAGCGCTTCATGGAGGTGGCCAGAGAGCACGGTTTCACCCCGGAGCAGGCGACCACCATGGTGCAGGGAACCTTCGCGGGGGCAATGGAACTCTTGGAGAGCTCGGGACACACTCCCGAGGAGCTCCGCGAGGCCGTCACAAGCCCTGGCGGCACGACCCAGGCCGCACTCGAGGTGTATCGCTCTGCCGATTTGAGCGCCATCATTCGTGCAGCCAGCGCCGCCGCGATCGCCAGAGCTCAGGAGATGGCGAAGGGCTAGCTACTTATCCAGTGCCGCGAAGGTTTCGATGTCCTCGTTGGTGCCCGAGACGATAATCAGGTCGTGGTTGGTGACCACAGTCTTTTCTGTCGCATAGGTGAAGGGTTTGCCCGGGGATTTCACACCCACCACGGTGATGTTGTATTTCGAGCGCACCTGAGAGTCCGTCAGGGACAGGCCCCGGATGGGCTTCGGTGGATACATCTTCACCAGGGCAAAGTTGTCGTCAAAGCGGATGAAGTCGATCATCCGGCCTGACACCAGGTGGGCCACGCGCTCACCTGCCTCGCGCTCGGGATAGATCACCCGGTGGGCGCCAATCCGAGTCAAGATCTTTCCGTGGGATTCGCTGATTGCTTTGGCCCAAATCTGGGGAACCTTCATGTCGACCAGGTTGGTGGTGATCAGCACGCTCGCCTCAATAGAGGATCCCGTCGCGACAACCGCAATGGGAAAGTCTCGGGCGCCGATTTGCTCCAGCGCGTTCATGTTCCGTGCGTCGAGCACTGCGGTGTGCTTGACACGGTCTGACCACTTTTGGACTAAAGCCGGGTCTTCATCAACAGCCAGAACATCGCGGCCGAGCTTGTCGAGCTCGCCGGCTGTGGCGGCACCGAAGCGGCCCAGACCTATGACGAGGACTGGGGCATCATGGGGAATCTTGTCAACCAACAATCGGCCTTTCTTTAGCCCGGCGGTACACCGTCTGACGGTGGGTGCCGCTCAGTGCGGTAGCGAGTGTCACTGTACCAACACGTCCCAACAGCATGGTTGCCGAGAGGACGTACTTTGCGGAATCAGGAAGGTCATTACTGGTGAGACCAGCACTCAAGCCACAGGTGGCAAATGCTGAAATCACGTCGAAGAGAACCTTCTCGAGGGGCGCATCGGTGATGCGCAGAATCGTGATGGTGGAAATTGCCACAATGCTTGCCCCCCAGAGCACCACGCTCACCGCGAGGCGAACAGTGTCGGAAGGAATACGGCGCTCATACGCGACGATGTCCTGGTTGCCGCGAGCCTCGGCGAACGCAGCGAGGAACAGAATCGCCAGGGTGGTGACCTTAATTCCCCCAGCTGTCGAGGCAGATCCTCCGCCTACAAACATCAACATGTCCAACACCAGCAGGGTGGCTCCGCTCATCTCCGAGGTGTCCACGGTGTTGAACCCTCCCGAGCGCGACATCATCGAGACAAACAACGCCGTCATCGGCCGATAGGCGCCGGGTTGGGAGCCCAACGTCCGCTCGTTACCCCACTCGAGGGCCCCAATGGCCACAGCACCAATCACCAGCAGGATTGTCGTGGTGGTAAGAGTCAGCTTCGCGTGGATACCGAGGCGAGCGTGGTCGAGTGTGCGACGCAGGCGTCGCAGACGCACTGTTTTGAGAGCGCGAGCGGTGGCATAAATGACCGGGAAACCGATACTTCCGAGGAACACCCCAATTCCGATCGTAAACACCATGATGGGGTCGTTGACGAACGGTGAAAGACCATCGACGAGCGGCACAAAGCCGGTGTTCGTGAACGCAGATGCCGCCAAGTATCCGCCCTGCCAGAGGGCGCTCACCGGGTCGATACCCCAGACCAGGAGTCGGGGGATGATGATGGCGGCCAGCGCCAGCTCAATGACGAGAACACTGATGAAGACAGTTTTGAGCAAGCCCTTCACTTCGGACAAGCGCATTCCGTGGGAGTCCTGGCCGTCCCGATCGTGGAGCCGAGAGGGGTCAACGTCTCCGGCCATCATTTTCCGAACCGAGAGCCCCAGACGCTTGGAGGCAATGACGGCGAGGATCGTGGCCAGTGTCATGACACCGATGCCCCCGATTTGGAGACCGAGGAACACCACGAGGTGGCCAAACGGGGACCAGTGGGTGGCCATATTCACCACCGTGAGACCCGTCACACAAATTGCGGACACCGCCGTGAAGAGCGCGTCAGCCAGCGGAGTTATTTCCCCCGAAGCCGAGGCGATCGGCAGCATCAGCAGAAGCGTGGTGACGGTGATCAGGAACAGGAAAATGAAAATCGTCGCGGTGGCCGCGCCACCGCCCAGTATCGCCTGGGCGCGAAAAATCACCCCACGCAGACCAGCCGGAGCGGAGTGTAGAGCAAGACCCGGCACCGCAGTGAGTGGGCGAGAGCGTCGCCGAATAGACCGGCGCTTAACTGTCTCTAGCCATGACGACACGTCACGTGGCCCTCTTCCTCATCTGAACTTCAGACAACCGCCAGCCATGGTACTCCCACCGGGGTGCGAGTACGCTACCCCTTTATGAGCGATGTGTTTGATGTCCTTGCTGATTCCACCCGCCGTGACATTGTCGATCTCCTGCGATCGGGGTCGGAGATGAGTGTGGGTCAACTGGTGGAGTCCCTGGGAATTACCCAACCCACGGTGTCTAAGCACCTGAAGGTGCTCCGCGAAGCAGGTGTTGTGGTGGCTCGCGAAGAAGGGCAGCACCGCTACTACCGATTTGATAAAAGCTCCCTGGCTGGCGTTGCGTCCTGGGTGGGAGGTTCTGGTCCTTCGAGTGATCGGCACGAACCGTTCGTGGACCTCCGGGAGCCCGGCGTTGCGGTCGGTTCCTTGGCCCGCGATGTCATGGCCCTCGTCGATGACCTGGTGGCAAAGGTTCGACGCTAGCCCTTTACAGCCCCCGGGCATCGCTCTAGGGTTGAGCAGGTACCAGAGCCCAGAAAGTTGCCATGTCACAGCCACTCTCCCAGATGCGTTTTTTCACCGTCGGCGAGGTCGCAGAGATGATGCGCGTGTCCACCATGACCGTCTATCGGCTTGTGCACTCGGGGGAGCTTCCCGCGGTACGGTTTGGGCGCTCTTTTCGGATTCCCGAATCTGCTGTCTCCAGCATTGTGTTCTCTGCGGGCGAGGTCAGAGAAATGGGTGAGGTCGGCTGAGCATTCGGCTCTGCGCTAGACTCCCTAAGTTGTCTGCTGGCAGATAACCACCAACGACACCAGGTCTAAAGGAAACTTCATGGGTTCTGTTATCAAGAAGCGCCGCAAGCGTATGGCGAAGAAGAAGCACCGCAAGTTGCTTCGTAAGACTCGCCATCAGCGTCGCAACAAGAAGTAGCCGCCGACGTTTGAGGACGCTGGTCACGGGTTAGTGACCAGCGTTTTTCTCTGCCTTCTTTGCGCGCTGTGATTGGTGCCGATCTGTCGATGTCGGCCAGATCACCGGCCAGTCATGGGCGGTGGCGTGTGAGAGCAGTGCGTGATCGGGATTGACGGCAATGGGGTGCCCCACGCTGCTGAGAAGTGGGATGTCGGCTACGGAATCCGAGTAGGCGTAGCAGTGAGCAAGATCGACCTGTGAGGCCTCGGCATGCGCGGTTGCTGCCTCTGCTTTCAGGGGGCCGTGCAGAAGCTCGCCATCAATCTCCCCGGTGAAGGCGCCATCCTTCTCCTCCAGCGCAGTTCCGATGGCCCCGGTCAATGCCAAGTCTCGAGCCATGACGGACGCGAGGCCTTGCGGGCTTGCGGTCAGTAACCAGACCTGGTGGCCCTGCGATTTGTGCCAGGTGACGCGCTCGATCATCTCGGGGAATACTTTCGGCGCAATGGAGCGCCTCCAGGCGTTCTCCGCCACCTTCTCGAAATCTTTCACCTGGTGGCCAGCCACCAGAGACTGGGCTCGCTCCCGGGTTGACTTCACCCGTTTAGTCGTCTCGCCTTTGCGGATGAAGTAGCGCTGCTGAAAAAGCGCGGGGATTACGTGGTGCCACTTGATGAGTCCGGATTTCCAGGCCTCGATGCCAAACATATAGATGGT
Organism: Actinomycetota bacterium; assembly: GCA_027728145.1. GTDB lineage: Bacteria > Actinomycetota > Actinomycetes > Actinomycetales > Microbacteriaceae > Pontimonas. Next base: position 8,364 of record JAQBZV010000035.1, read on the forward strand.
CGCCCCCTTGACCAGCGTGTTGTCAA
>JAQBZV010000036.1 GCA_027728145.1 Actinomycetota bacterium
CGGGCGCTCTTTTTGCGTGCGGTGGCGTCAACATCAACTGGATCGCGGAACCGGGCGCGCCCACGATACACAGCTCCCAAGGCACGCGGATCCAGTCCACTGAGGGGGTGGCCAGAGCCAAAGAACCGGGTTCTTCCCATCAGAGTCATCAAGGGCTGCGTGAACAGAGCCACAATAATCAAATCGACAATCGTCGTAATACCCAACGTGAACGCAAACCCTCGCACGTTGCCCACCGCCAAGAGGAACAGGACGGCTGCCGCGAGGAATCCCACCGCGTCAGACGCCAGAATCGTGCGGAACGCTCGTTTCCAGGCCGCCGCAATTGCGGAATCGAGAATTCGACCGTCCCTGAGTTCATCCCGAATACGTTCGAAGAACACGATGAACGAATCTGCTGTGATACCGATGGCCACAATTAAGCCTGCGACGCCCGCGAGCGATAAGCGGTAGCCCTGGGAGTTAGAGAGATAGGTGATCACAAAGTAGCTAAGAATAAATGCGACCGTCAGAGAGAACACGGTGACGAACCCCAGTGTTCGGTATTGGAACAGCGAGTAGAGAACCACCAGGATAAGACCGATGGCCCCCGCCAAAAGCCCACTCTGCAACTGAGTCAAACCCAACGTCGCGGTGATGGTTTCCGCGCTCTGAACCTCAAACCCAATCGGAAGCGCACCAAACTTCAACTGGTCGGCCAAGACCTCGGCGGAATCTTGAGTGAACGAACCACTGATTTGAGGTCGACCATCGGTGATGGCAGCCAGGGTTCTCGGAGCGCTGATGACGCGCCCATCCAGCACAATGGCAAATTGGTTCTGGACACCAGGAAGACCCACCAAGCGCTCCGTGACCTCCCGGAAGCTCTCCGAGCCGCTTTCGTCAAACTCGAGAAACACACCCCACTCAGTGGTGACGGTGCCTTGTGGTCCCGGCACGAGCCCCGCGATGCCATCCTCGATGGTTTCGCCACCGACCTCAACGGGTCCCAAAATGTATTTCTGGGCCCCAAAATCGTCACAGGTGACCAGCGGGAGAGTGGGGTCAGCGACATTCGCACCCAAACCATCAAGCTGATCACAGGTCAGGTTGTTGTACGCGGCGTCGACGTCTGAGGTAATCCAGGCCAAATCGCTGGGGTTGTCGGGGGCGCGATCGGGATCCACGAACTCAACACCCTCCACGGGTGCGGTTGCCTCGGTGGTCGCAACTCCCACTCGAAGAACAGCGCGGAACTCCAGCTTGGCACTAGAGCGGATTCTCTCCAGTGTCGCCTCATCGGGCACTCCGGGAATGGACACCACGATATTCGCGCCGCCCTGGGTGCTCACCTCGGCTTCCGCCACTCCCCCGGCGTCGACCCTCTGTCGAATAATCGCGACCGCTTGATCGAGCTGTTCCTCGGTCACTGTCTGGTTTTCAGCGATTTGCGGAGCGAGGATGATTTGTGTTCCACCCTGCAAATCCAACGCCAGCTTAGGAACCCAGGATCCCGTCCCCTGCCATACGGCGAGAGCATTGCCTCCTATGAGCAACAGGAAAATGACGCCAAGCCATAGGAGCTTCCGCCACGCAGAAGACACGGCTGATTTAGATGCCAAAGCAGAAACTTTCGGTAAAGAGAGAGGTTAGGACGACTTGTCGGTGGCTTCTTCGGTCGAAGCCTCGACCTCGCTGGGCTCGTCCTCGACAACCTTAGTAAGAGTTTGACGGTGCACCTTGATGAGGACGCCTTTGCCGACGTCAAGGGTGGCAACATTGTTCTCGTCGTCGAGCTCCAGTAGCCGTGCATAGAGGCCAAAAGACGTCATTACGTCAGCACCGGGCTTGAGTTTTTCTTGCAGTTCCTCTTGCGTCTTCCGCTGCTTGCGGGAGTTGCGAATCATGAAATAGATCAGCATCCCGAGGATGGCGATCATAAACAGGGAGATGGGATCCATGGCGAACCACGTGCCTTTCCATTGCCTCTAAACGGTTTGCGCTACCCCGTAACTATAGGTCATTACGGCTGGGCGACTCGTGGCCCATGTGCGCATAGGCCGCAGGAGTTGCTTGTCGACCGCGGGGGGTGCGTTGGATAAAGCCCTGCCTCACCAGGAACGGCTCCACCACAGACTCAATTGTCTCCGCTTCCTCCCCGACGCTCACCGATAGGGTGCCCAAGCCCACTGGTCCGCCGGCAAACTTCCGGATCAGTGTGTCCAGAACAGCGCGATCAAGGCGATCCAGCCCGAGCTCGTCAACGTCATAAAGCGACAAAGCAGCTTTCACCGAGGACACATCGGGCGGTGTGTCATGAACCAACACATAATCTCGAACGCGTCGCAACAGCCGATTGGCAATGCGAGGAGTACCTCTGGAGCGGGAGGCAATTTCCCCCAACGCCTCAGTGGGCCAGGTCAAACCTAGAACAGCGCTCGAGCGCTTGACGACCTCGGTGAGTTCGCTTTCCGAATAGAACTCGAGATGCGCTGTAAATCCGAAGCGATCACGCAACGGCCCAGGGAGAAGCCCCGATCTTGTTGTGGCACCAACGAGGGTGAACGGAGCGAGATCGAGGGGAAGCGTCGTGGCGCCGGCACCCTTCCCCACCATGATGTCGATGCGAAAATCTTCCATCCCCAGGTAGAGCATTTCTTCGGCTGGCCTGGCCATCCGGTGGATTTCATCAATGAACAACACTTCACCAGGAACCAGAGAGGACAGAACGGCAGCAAGGTCGCCGGCGTGATTGATTGCCGGACCGCTTGTGATGCGCAGTGACTGCTGTGTTTCCTCGGCCACGATCATGGCCAGTGTCGTCTTACCCAACCCCGGAGGCCCCGAGAGCAAAATGTGGTCTGGCGTTCGGTTTTCCTTCTTCGCCGCGTCGAGGAGCAATACCAGTTGCTCTCGGACCTTGCTTTGACCCACGAATTCCCCGAGCGACTTTGGCCGGAGCGCACCCTCGAATTGGACCTCGCCCTCAGATTCGGGGACTGCGGGGTCTCGCTCTGCGCTCACCGTCGGGGCTCCCTATTTGTCTGAGGGCCCAGGATACTCAGTGCCTCGCGCAGGAGTGTCGAAGCATCCACAGGCTCCGCGGGGCGTTGCTCAAGTGCTTGCTCGACGCCCGTCTTGGCAAGCTTTTCGGACCACCCCAACCCCACAAGCGCTTGAATGACAGAGGCTTTGACCATCTCCGGCACCGCAGAACCAGCCGACGCAGAATCTGTCGACCGCGGCACATGGTCAAAGGCTCCCTGGAGTGACAACACAATGAGTTTTGCTGTCTTGGCACCGACCCCGCTCACGGCACGAAAAGCAGCATCATTTTCTGACACCACGGCCTCGTGGATTGCTCCGGGGGTCATGTGGCCAAGGACCGCGAGAGCCATTTTGGGGCCCACGCCCGTCACGCTTCGCAGCAGAGCGAACAGTCCCAGTTCCTCGCGGGATTCAAACCCAAAGATGGACACATGGTCATCGCGGACGACCATCGACGTGTGGAGGTGAACCTCTTCGCCGAGCGAGAGATGCAGGGCACTTCTATCTGGCACCGTCACCAGATACCCAATTCCCTGAACCTCAAGAACGACGTCGGGCCCAGCAATGTCTGCCACTAACCCGCGGAGAGACGCAATCACTACTTCAGCCTAGGTCGCTTGGCTTTCACTTCGGCCTCCCGCCACGCCTGTTGGGCCGGAGTGAGGGTTTCCTTAGCGGAGCCAGATCCCGGAGCCACACCCCGCCACGCCTCTGTGATGGCGAGAGCGAGGGCATCTGCGGCGTCCGCTGGCTTAGGAATCTCGTCCAAACCCAAAATCGCTTGCACCAGGGACCCAACTTGAGCCTTGGAGGCACGGCCATGGCCAGTAACTGCGGCTTTCACTTCACTGGGCGTCCGAAGCGACACCGGGATGGCGCGAGCATGCGCGAGTGCCAGAACGACGCCACTGATTTGGGCAGTACCCATGACTGTCCGCACGTTGTGTTGCGCAAAAACTCGCTCTAGCGCGACCACATCTGGGCGATACTCATCGAGAACTGTCTCTAACCGACGCGAGAGAGCACCGATGCGAGCGGCCGGATCATCCCCGGGAGGCGTTGTATACACGTCTACGTGCACCAGCTTCACGGTGCGGCCAGGCCCGTGGGAGATGACTCCCACGCCGAGACGCGTCAATCCCGGGTCGATACCGAGGATTACCGTCATGCCGACTCGTTACTCGTCGAGTGCATCGAGAGCGTTGGCAACCTCGGGACTTAGGTCCATGTTGGTGAAAACGTTTTGCACATCGTCGCAGTCCTCCAAAGCGTCGACGAGCCCCATGACCTTCTGAGCAGTTGCAGCATCCACGTCGATTTTCACGCTGGGCACAAATTCAGCTTCGGCGGCGTCATAGTCAATCCCCGCAGCTTGGACAGCCCTTCGAGCTTCGACGAGCTGAGAGGGATCGGTGATGACCTCAAACCCACCCCCGCGGTCGATGACCTCTTCCGCTCCGGCGTCGAGGACGGCCAGCAACAGATCGTCCTCCGTGAGAGAGTCTGTTTTGGAAATCGACACCACACCTTTTCGCGAAAAGTTGTAGGCAACACTGCCTGGATCCGCCATCGTTCCGCCGTTGCGAGACATGATGGTTCGAACCTCGGCAGCGGCCCTGTTCTTGTTGTCGGTCAAACACTCCACCAACAGTGCGACGCCCCCGGCTGCATAACCCTCATACATGATGGTCTGGTAGTCGATCGCATCGCCGCTCAGGCCCGCGCCACGTTTGACCGCCCGGTCAATGTTGTCATTGGGGACACTCGTCTTCTTCGCCTTCTGGATGGCATCGGCGAGTGTTGGATTTCCCGCAATATCGGGGCCGCCCACCTTGGCAGCAACCTCGATGTTCTTGATGAGCTTCGCGAAAGACTTTGCGCGACGAGCATCGACGACAGCCTTCTTGTGTTTCGTCGTTGCCCATTTGGAGTGGCCGGACATTGATCTCCTTCTATCGCGACACCATTCTAGGCAGTCTGAAGCGAGGCGAGGCGGAACCCTGAGCTCCGGACACTCTCCACAAAAATGCGGTGAAGTCGGTCGTCTCCCGTGATTTCCGGGTGAAAAGCAACCCCCATGGCCGCCCCCTGACGGACCCCCACAACCTCACCCCCGGGCAGAGTGGCAATCACCTCAACGTCGGGACCAACCCGGGTAACCAGGGGGGCTCGAATGAACGCGACATGAACGGGAGGGCCCTGCACGCCGACGATGGTGACGTCCGTCTCGTGAGAGTCCACCTGTGAACCAAAGGCATTCCGGCGCACCGTCACATCCAGTCCGCCCAGTGTCTCCTGCCCCGATATTCCATCCTCCAGTTCCTTGGCAAGCAGGATAAGACCCGCGCACGTGCCGAGCACCGGCAATCCCGCAGCAATAGCCTCGCGAAGTGACGCAGAGATCCCGAAAATTCTCATCAGCTTGTCCATCACACTGGACTCGCCTCCCGGAAGAACCAGACCGTTCAGGCCCACCAGGTGCGAGGGGAGTCGGACCTCTCGGACGTGACAGCCGAGCTCCTCCAGCATCTGGCGATGCTCTCTCACGTCTCCTTGGAGTGCGAGAACACCAATCAGAGGAGTGGTGTTACCAGCCACGCTCGGCGAGCCGGTGAGGCGCAGGAAGATCGTTGACGTTGATGCCCACCATTGCTTCTCCCAGCCCTCGGGACACCTCTGCGATGACTGCGGCATCAGTGTACTGGGCGGTTGCCTTCACAATGGCAGCGGCGCGTTCTGCGGGGTTTCCCGACTTGAAGACCCCAGAGCCTACGAAGACCCCATCGGCACCTAGCTGCATCATCATGGCTGCGTCGGCGGGTGTGGCAATGCCCCCCGCAGTAAAGAGAACGACGGGAAGTTTGCCGGTCTGAGCAACCTCGGCGACTAACTCGTAGGGCGCCTGAAGCTCCTTGGCCTGCACATAGAGCTCGTCGGGAGTCATCGACGAGAGACGGTTGATTTCGCCCCTGATCGTGCGGATGTGCTTGGTGGCCTCGGACACATCGCCCGTTCCGGCCTCGCCTTTGGATCGAATCATCGCAGCACCCTCGGTGATGCGACGCAGCGCTTCACCCAAGTTGGTGGCACCACATACGAAGGGCACCGTGTAGCGCCACTTGTCAATGTGATTGACATAGTCCGCAGGGCTGAGGACCTCAGACTCATCGATGTAGTCCACCTTGAGCGCCTCGAGAACCTGAGCTTCCACAAAGTGACCGATGCGGGATTTAGCCATCACTGGAATAGACACGGTGTCGATGATGCCCTGAATCAAATCTGGGTCGCTCATGCGTGCCACGCCACCTTCAGCACGAATATCTGCGGGAACCCGCTCGAGCGCCATGACTGCTACCGCGCCTGCATCCTCGGCAATCCGGGCTTGCTCGGCGTTCACGACGTCCATGATGACGCCGCCTTTCAGCATTTCCGCCAGGCCTCGCTTCACACGGGCTGTTCCCGACGTAACTCCGGTGGTGGGTTCGGTCATGGTGTATCGAAATCCTCTCCTAGCGGTGCTCCAGCGTGAGCGTCGAAAGTCTAACCCGTGGAACCTGAGTGCCAGCTCGCCCTCAGAATGTCTCGCATTTCTCCCAGAAGTTGGGGCATTGCCTTAGTCCGAGCGATGATCGGAAAGAAGTTGGAATCCTGACCCCAGCGCGGAACAACGTGTTGGTGGAGGTGCTCCTCAATCCCAGCGCCCGCAACCTTTCCTTGGTTAATTCCGACGTTGAAACCGTGTGCGCCCGACACAATACGAAGGGTGCGAATCGCGTCCTGCACCGCCTCACCCATCTCCTGGAGCTCAGCCTTGGTGAGGTCGTCATAATTCGCAACATGGCGCACCGGACAGATCAAGAGGTGGCCCGCGTTATAGGGGTAGAGGTTGAGAACGGCATACGTTAGCTCTCCTCGGTGCACCACGAGGGAGTCATCCTCCGGTCGCGATGGCGCAGTACAGAACACGCAACTGCCATCCTCGGGCTTGGTCTCCCCCTGGATATACGCGATGCGGTGCGGTGTCCAGAGTCGTTGAAACGCGTCAGGGACTCCGGGCAATCCCGACGCGTCAAAAGACGCGCCCGTTTCCTCCACGCCCTCAGGCATGTGCCTTCTGCTCTATGGCCTCACGGATGAGCGCGTGAGCCTCCTCGCGCGGCACACCATTCTTCTGAGAGCCGTCACGGAATCGGAAGCTAACCGCTCCCGCACTGCGGTCCTCGTCACCGGCGATCAAGATGAACGGGACTTTGGATTTTGTATGGGTGCGAATCTTTTTGGGCATCCGGTCATCCGAATCGTCGAGCTCGGCTCGGACACCATCTGAGCGCAGTTCATCGATGACCTCACCCAGATATTCCGCGAATTCCTCAGCGACCGGCACGCCCACAACCTGCACCGGGGCCAGCCAGGCGGGAAATGCACCCGCATAGTGCTCTGTGAGGACCCCGAAGAAGCGCTCAATGGAGCCAAAGAGCGCCCGGTGAATCATGATGGGTTGCTGTCGAGATCCATCAGCAGCCTGGTACTCAAGCTCGAACCTCTCCGGCAGATTGAAATCCAGCTGGATTGTCGACATCTGCCAGCTCCGCCCAATGGCATCGCGCGCTTGAACAGAAATCTTTGGCCCATAGAAAGCGGCACCACCCGGATCAGGGACCAGCGTCAATCCAGATTTTTCGGCAACTGAGGCCAGAGTGCTGGTGGCCTTCTCCCATAACTCGGGCGAGCCCACAAACTTGTCACTGTCATCGTCGCGGGTTGAGAGCTCCAGATAAAAGTCGGTCAGGCCAAAATCGCCGAGCAATCCCAGAACAAAATCGAGAAGGTCGCCAAGCTCTCGTTCCAGCGATTCCTCGGTCACGAAAATGTGGGCATCATCCATGGTGAGCCCGCGCACTCGGGTCAAACCGTGGACCACACCGCTCTTCTCGTAGCGGTAAACCGACCCGAACTCAAACATCCGCAGAGGTAACTCACGATAGGACCGCTGGCGAGAGCGATAAATCAAGATGTGAAACGGGCAGTTCATCGGCTTCAGGTAGTAGTCCGCACCCTGTTTGATGACCTCGCCCGCCTCATTGCGCTGCTCGTCCATCCGCATGGGAGGGAACATGCCGTCTTTGTACCAGGAGAGGTGGCCGGAAGTTTCGAAAAGCTCGGACTTGGTGATGTGCGGCGTGTACACGAATTCGTATCCGGCCTGCTCATGGCGACGCCTCGAGTAGTCCTCCATTTCGCGACGGATGATTCCACCTTTCGGGTGGAACACAGCAAGGCCAGACCCAATTTCATCGGGGAAGGAGAACAGGTCGAGTTCTTGGCCGAGCTTTCGGTGGTCGC